>JAEDFO010000077.1 GCA_016292745.1 Muribaculaceae bacterium
CATAATCCCCCTAAAGATATATGCCATGATGCAAATAATCAACAAGTTCTACTTGGCCATTACCTCTATTGTCGTTGCTGCTCCTTTGCTGACAGCTGCCGTTCAGAAACCTTATATCGCCGACTATCTGTTGGGCGTAGAAGGTCAGGATGCTAAAGTGAAGAGCTGCCGCTTGGCAAAGTAACCCGCATCGGCTTGATTAAAACGAAGAAACCCTGGGGCGTGGGCCTCAGGGTTTCTTTTTGGGGAGTGGCTATGCCGTTATCGAACGATAACCTTGTGGGTGCTGTGAGCGGTGGACACTACATATATTCCCGGCTCCATGCCTACTGCAACTGCAACGCCATCGGCAGGCTCGATGCTGCGCACTTGCATTCCAGCCACGTTGTATACCTTCACTGCGGCATTGGCCGAGGTGGTTACCACGATGTTGCGGCCTTCAACGCGCACCGCATCGCTATTGAGCATGGTGGTTTCCACGCCTGTGGTCGATGTGATGTCGACAGGTTCGGTTAGCAGGATTAGTTTCGGGAATTTATCGTTGGTGAGGGCCCCTACCACATTGTTAATCATTGAGTGGAACGAAGTGACGCCACCTTCAACGCTGTATTCATCGTCAACGTAGAGTTCCTCGCCTGTCAATGCACCTTCATTGTCGACAAATGGAGCATTGACAAACCAGCGGTAGACAGTAGCTGTGCCGTCGATGTTGGCTTCGCTCGACAAGTCGATTTTGCCTTCTACGAGTTCCACCGGCAGAGCAGCCTGGTTGGCATAGGTGTAGAGGCTGAGATTGGTTCCAAGAGGCAAAGTGCTGAAACGGAATCGGTTATAGTCGATGAAGAGAACGCCCAGGTGAGAAAGGCCGTCGATGTTGAGTTCGCTCAGCAGGTTGTGGTCGAGGGCAATCTGGTAGAGAGCAGGCACTCCGCTGAGGTCGATTTCGGTGAGAGCATTTGTGCTCAGAGCCAGCGACCAAATATCAGGATTGTCGAGGGTGATAGATGTGAGCAGGTTGTTGTTCAATCCCAGGTTGAATAGGTTTGGCAACTTAGAAGCGTCGAATTGAGTGAATTTGTTGCTGTTGAGCATCAGATAACCTAAGCCGGAGTATGCACTCAGGTCGAGGGTTTCCTCCGACAGATTGTTTCCGTCGAGGTTCAGCTCAGAGAGGTTGGCGTTAGGCATCTTAATCTTGTTCAATCCGGCGTTTCGCACAGTCAATGCCGTGAGTTCGGTCATGTTTGATGCATCGATTGATTCGATGGCAATGTTGTTGATGCTGAACACAGTGAGGCCGCTGAGTTCATCGTATGAGTATACGCGAGCAGTAGCATCCTTGTGAGCTGAAACGTTGAAAGTTGTTGGAGACGTGCCTATGATATATTGCTCGAGTTCTACACCGTCGCCCTTCCAGTCGATGCAAATGAGTGTTTCCGGCTCTTTGGCCACCATAATTACCGAACCCGTGCAGTCGGCGGTGGTTGTCATTGAGGCGAGCACGTGAGTAGGCATCTCGGCAGCTTCTATTTGCGAAGTGGTAAGTGTCAGCTGAGGCAGAATCGCGTTTGTCATCACGCAATACAGCTTTTTGCCGATAACCGGTTCGAGGAATCGGGTCTTGCCGTCGGCTTCGGAGTAGTCGGTTCCGTTAACCAGCAGAGCATCGTCGGCAGCAGAGTGCCATTCGTATACGGTAGCGTTTTGGAAATTGTGTGCCGAGAGGTCGCATCCCGGTCCTTTCGATGAGATTTTCACATCGTTCTGAGGCGAATATGTGAATTCCTCAAGCCCTTCGATAACCGGCAGTGTGGAGAATGTGAAAGCATTGTTTTCGCAATGGATGCGTTTAAGCGACAGTTCCGATGGCAGAGTAATGCTGGAAATTGCGTTGTGCGAGATATCGAGGTCGGTCATCAACGTGCAGTACGACAGGTTGAGGTCGGTGAGCTGGTTGTAAGCCACATTGAGCTGTTCCAGCATGTCGCTGTCCTTCAGCCCCAGCTCGGTGAGCTTGTTGTTGCTGAGGTTGAGTTTGTGGATTGTGTACATGTCGTTTAGAGTCACCGAAGTGAGTTCGTTGTTGCTCAGGTTGATGTCGGCGAGCAGCGTCTTCTGGTATGCATCGTTTGCGCCGCGTATGTTGAGAGTTCCGAAGTGGTTTCCTGTAAGTTCAAGTTTTGCGAGGCTACGATTCCATCCGAGGTCGATGCTGTAGAGTCCGGCGTCGGTGATACGGAGTTCGCGCAGCGAGCGTAGGTTGCTCAGGTCGATAGCTGTGATGGAGAGGCCGTCGATGGCGAGCGAGCCAATCTGTTCGTCTTGCGGAACGTATACGGTAATCTTGCCGTACATAGAATATTCGTCGACTACATTGGGCGATTCGGGAATTCCGGCAGTTGAGGCGGTGAATTCCTTCTTGCCTGCACCGAAGTCAACGTAGAAAGTCTTTGGCGATTCAGCCGATGCACCCACCATTCCGATGCTCATGCTCACTGAAGCGCCATTGCTCGAAATCGGGGTGGAGAAAGTGAAAGCCTTGTCATCGATGCCGAAGTTCTCTTCGCTCTTGACGATGAATTTCACTGTGCGGAGCGGTTGCGAAGCGAGGTCGGTAAGCGGGAAGGCATCGCAGGCAAAAGCCAGGTACACGCTGTCGGTGGTTTCTTTCAGCAGTGTCACCTTGCCGTCCTCGTAGGTGTAATATTCCTCACCGAGGGCAACATTGCCGTTGGGATTGGCTTCGTCGACCTTATACATTGCCATAGTGGTGACGCAACCATCGCGCAGCACCTTGCTGCTTAGGTCGATAACCGTTCCCACCTTCTGTGATTTGGCTAGCGGCATATTGCGCTGCATATAGTCGTAGTTTAGCCATTGTTCGTTAGGCAGAGGCAAAGTAGCGAAGTCAAAGTAGTTGTTACGCAGCATCAAGTTCTGCAGATATGTGTTATTGTCGAGGTTGATGCTGGTGAGCAGGTTGTTGTTCAGATAAACGTCGGTAAGGTAAATGTTGTTGCTCAGGTCGACCGAGGTGAAGTCGTTACCGCTGGCAAAGAGATATTGCAGATAGGTGTTGTGGGCAATGTCGAGACTTTTGAGTTTCTTTCCGGCGTTAACCGAGCCCGACTGGTGGTCGGCGTAGAATTGAATAAGGTTGGGATTGTTGCTCAGGTCGATTTCCTCGATACCGGTTTCGCTGATGTTCAGGATGGTCAGTTTCGGGTTGTTCGATACGTTGAGGCTTTGTACCGGAGTCGAGTCAATAGAAATTTTCTGGATGTTAGGGCATCCCGAAGGGTCGAGATAAGTAAGGTCCTTGCAGCTCCAGGCATCGAACGTAGCCATGGCGGGATAGTCGCTCAGGTTGAACGAAGAGTCGAGATGGTCAATCTGCCCGATGTCGAGAATCATCAGCGACGGTTTGTTGCCGCCGATTTTCAGCGGAGAAGAGCCAAACGGGTTGTCGTTGAGATACAGAGCCTTGAGGCTTGAGAAGTCGCTCAGGTCGAGAGCTGTCAGCTCGTTGTGGCTGAGGTCGAGAATCTCGAGGTTAAGCAGCTGCGGGAAGTCGATTTTGCGGATGTAGCAACCGCTGGCGTTGATGATGTCGATTTTGGCCGGGTCGCCGTAGATTTTTATAGTACCGGCACTTGAAACGTTGCAGCTCAGGTAGGTTCCTTCCCAAGTGGCAGATTCGGTGTTGAACGAAGCCACTTCGAGCTTGTATTCCACGGGGCCGAAACCGCAGTCGACATCGATATAGTCCTCTTCTGTGCCGCCGATAAGTATTGTGCACATGTTTGAAGCGCCGATGGTTGCATATGCCGAGGTGCTGATGGTGACTATTGGAGCCTCATCTTGTGCATAGGCCTTTGGAGCCAGGCACACGGCCAGTGTGGCAAGCATGAAAGCGCAATATAAGAATCGCTTGATGAAATTCATTGTAATGGATAGTTTATTTGGTTATCAGTATGGTTATTTTACGATTACACACTTCGAATGACGTCCGTTGACGTTGATAACGTAGCATCCGGCCGGAAGCGACGACACGTCGACGGTGGCTTCGTTGCCCTCGGCCGCAACTTGCTTAACGAGCAAGCCTTGGGTGCTGAACACTCTGGCGTCGATGCTTTGAGCATTGGCCAGCAGCACACGGAAGGCGTTGTTACCGGCAGGAGTCACCACCAGCTTGATGTCGGCAGCAGCATTGCTGATGCCGCTGTTGGCGGCTTTGCGCTCGAGCACCTTCTTCAAACCGGCATAGGCGTCAAACTTGCCGCAACCCACCTGAACCGGGTCGGCCAGTGCGGTGTATTCGTCCTTGAAGGCAGTTTCGGCAATAATTTCTTTCACGTCGGCAACAGTGAGGGTGGGATCGGCCTCGAGCCAAAGCGCGATAGCGCCGGCCACATGCGGCGAAGCCATAGATGTGCCCATACTCCAGCCGAAGCTGTCCTTGCGGCTGTCGTCGGTAATCTGCGCCGAAAGGCCGCTGGAATCGGTGGCATCGTAATAGTGGTTAACCGACGAGATAATTACAGCGCCGGGAGCCACTACCAACGGCATGTTTCGGCCGTCGATAAGAGTGCCGTACGAAGAGTAGTGGGTAACCTCGCCCACAGGGAGGTCGTAGGTTGAGTGATACAAATATCCGTCGGTAGCGCCCCACTCGTTGGTGGTGTTATACGAGCCCACCACCACAGTGCTGTTTCCGGTGGCAAGGTCGCTGATGCTGCCGTTGAACGAGGCATCGTCCCACGATGGATACGGCTCGTTGCCCATTTGCGAGAACTGTCCGTCGCAGAATACGTCGACGCGCTGACCCTCAGCCCCGTTGATGATGAATCCGAGGGCATACTGGCCGTTGGCATTGGCAGCGGTGTTGATGGCCTTATAGTCGATGAGCACGTAGAATCGTGGATAATCTTCATCTTCGTCGTAAATGTCCCATCCGAGACCAACGTATCCGCTCATATATGTTCCGAAAACCTGGTCGATGATGTCGTCGTCGGTATATTGCTCGCTTGCCGAGCTCACATAGTATTTTCCGTAGCCTTGATTGTCGGCAGTAGGCTCGAGCGTATAACGTCCGGCAACCTTTCCCCGAGCTGTGTTGAAGAGCACAGCCTGCACCGACAACTTGGTGGTGTCGTTGCTGTACACGTATATGGAGCCGGCGCGGGCATAGGCAGTGGAATTGTCGCTGAGGGTGGTCTCGTAGCCGGTGATGAAGGTTTTCAGTTCGTTGTCGTCGGCGGTGAAGGTCTTGTTCATTGCAATTTTCATGTCGCCCTCGTTGCCGGCCGATACGCAGATGATTGCATTGGCCATTTCTGCGCAGGCGTCGAAGAACTGGTTGATGACGCCGTGCCCGTCGTGGGCACCGTCGTTGCTTCCGAGCGACAGGTTGATTACGCAAGGCTTTTTCTCGTTCTCGGCATATTGCAGGATATAGTCAACGCCATAGGCAATAATCATGTCCATGAGGTCGCCGCAAGCTGCAGCAATGTCGGCATCGTAGGCCACACCGTAGAAAGGATTTGCGCCCGAAGTAACTGTTACGGCACCGGTGGCATCGTTGGCCTCGGCATATTTCAGGTTACCACGATATCCACCGGCCATTATACCCATTGTGTGGGTGCCGTGGTATGTCGAGCGGTCGTCGGAAGTGAAGTTGGCCACAGTTGAGCGGTCATAGAAAGTCTGGATAACCGCATCGTCGGCGCTGGTGGCATAAGGGTTCTGGGTGAGGTAGGCAAGAAAACCTACGCGCGAATTGCCCTCATCGTCCTTGAAATTGAGGTGGTTAGGGTCGAGTCCGGTGTCGACGATGCCACACACCACGCCTTTTCCGGTGTAGGCTTGTTCGAGTCCGATACCTTGGTGAATCTTGTCGACACCGGTGGCTTCGCGGGCTCGTTTAAGTTTCTGGCTCAGAGGTCGAGCGAGTTGCAGTCGGCGCACGCTCTTAAGGTCGGCTACGCGCTCTACTTGGTCAATGGGGATTGCCACAAATGCAAATCCGTATCGGCTTCGGAGCACATTGATGCCTTCCTGGCGCAAATCGTCGTCGGAGTATCCGTCGGCAATGCGGATAATGCCCAGAGCATAGTCGGAGGGCACTCCGAGGGCATTCTTCAGCTGTTTCACCTTGAGCGTATACTCGCTGTTGTCGGGTTTGGCTATCTCCATACGTTGGTGCCGCAGCAGAGCCTTGCTCTTGAGGTCGAGTGCCGAGTGTGCAGCGCTGCTCAGCGATAGTCCGATGGTGAGAGCAAACAACAAAAATCGGTTCATATTTACTTCTGTGTTGGGATTAATATAATAAACAAGCGATTGCCAACCGGCGCCCGAGAGCGCCAGCCAGCAATCGCAATGAAAGCGTTAGATTAGAATATTGTGCATGGCGCGCTGTTATTTGCGAACCACGATTTTCTTTCCGTTCATCAGGTAGATGCCTGCCGGAAGAGCGTTAACCTTGGCGGCATCGGCATTCTTCATTACCAGTACACCTTGAGTGTTGTATACATTGCCGTTGGCCTGTGCATCGACGTTCACACCTTCGATGCCTGTAGAAGGAAGGGTAATGGCCACATTGCTGTCGGCATTAACGATAAATGTATAGTTACCGTCTTCGCCGGCTTCAATTTCAGCGTCGTTGACCGATACGGTGAGCTCGGCCTCGGTGTCGTTAGGAACGATTGCAACTTCTGTGCCGTTGGTAACCGAGAATCCTTCAGCCGGGTTGGCAACTGCAACAATGCGGTCGCGGATGACTCCCACTTTCGAAAGAGCATCTTCGGTAGCGGTGAATGTAACGTTGTAGTTAACAGGGTCGGCAGCAAGATAGATCTTCACTACGTCGCCATCGGCCAAAGTGACTAGGTAAGTGCTACCGCCACTGTATTGAGGATCCACTGCAACACCGTTCTGGAAGATGTTGTTTACCGGCGAACCAGCCCAACCGAATTGGAATGGGTTGTCTCCGTCGTAGAACTTCACTTCGTTGTATCCGTTGGCTATTTCAACCTCGCTGCGGTCGCTGCGGATGAATGAGAAATAGTAAATGGCTGCAGCTTTGTCGTCGACGTATACCATTGCAGTCTGGTTACGGTCGATAGCGCCGGAAACAACTGTGATGACGATGCCTTCTTTCACTTCTACATTGTAGCATCCATTGTGGTCGGGAGTGTAGGCAATAGGATTGCCTTCACCATCAACATTCTTGGTGTCGGTAACCGAAGTGATGAAGCAGCCTGAGTTGGGCTTTATGGCAATGTAGGTGTTGATCTCGCTCATTTCGATTTCGTTTTCACCTGTTGCAAGGCCACTGATAATGTCGTTGTTGTAGCTCTGACCACGATAAACGGTGACGTTGTCGGGGTTGTCGAGCACGAGTGTACCCTTTACAGTTGCATACTTGTGGGCGTCGAGGTAGAAAGTGGTTTCGCTGGCGATAGTAGTAGAGTGGCTTGTCGACATGTAAGGTTTGACTCCGTTTTCAGTGAATGTGTTGATTTTGTAGTTGTTGGCATCGAAGTATATGCTCAGGCTACTTCCGGCCTTGACAGAAATGTCGTCGGACAGCTCTTCGAGAGCATTATCGTTTACAACCACGCTTGTGATGGCGCCTTTCGATTCGTCGTTGGCATAAGTGAAGTGAACGGGAACATCGATGTCGGGGAATTCAGTGGTAACCTCAAACACATCGCCGTCGTTAACGTTGAGGTTATAGTATGAGCCCGAAGCAGCTATCTCGGTTACATTGTTTTGGATAACCTTGTAGAAAGGCTTTGAAGTTGTTGATAAAAGTTGCATCTGGTTCTCCTTCTCGGGGATGAATTTCACCACGTTTTCGCCGTCGTTAAGGGTGACGTAGGAGTAGGTGTAGCCACGCATAAGCTGTACGTTTTCAGCCTTGTCAACATTCACGGTAATGGAGCCGGTGCGCATCTCGTCGGCGTTTACCGAGGTTACGTTGATTTCGCAGTCGGCCGAGATGTATACATTGCATTGAGTGAGGTTGCTGATGTATTCCGAAGATTGAGTATCTTCAACTTTGCGAGTAACGCTTTTAAGAAAGTTGCCGTCGGTGGCAGAAATGTTAATCGAGCCATATTCACCTACAGTGAAAGTGTTTTCACCGGTTTGAATCTCCTGGTCGACATAGCTTACCTGGAGTTTAACGCGCGAAGCATCGTCGATGTTTACCTTTACGGTATAGTCGGCTTTAGCGACAAAAACTGTCATGCAGAGCATTAACAGCACAGAAAAGAAGTAGTTTTTTCTCATATTACGTTTGTTTATTAGTTATTTGTTGTCATCGACTTTTGGTTTGCCTTGGTAATAAAAACACATATTATTGTCGCAGTGACGTGAATGCGACAGACTAAACAGTTTTAATTCGCTACAAAATTATTCAATTTGATAACAAATGCGAAATTTTCTGACTTAAATATTTGTAATAATGGAATTACATTGGGTTGATTTTGATGTTATTGTCGTTCTTTCGTCTATAAACTGCACATTTTTATAGATGAAAATATGTAATTTATAGACAATAAATATGAATATTTTAAAT
>JAEDFO010000020.1 GCA_016292745.1 Muribaculaceae bacterium
TCGACTGGGCGCGCCATACGTGGTCGGCCATACCCTCGAGCATCTCGAAGCAGAAGTGTTCCTTTGGGGTGCCGTATTTCTGTGTCAACAGATATGCGTAGGCTATGGTGTAGAGGTTGTGCGATGCCATACCGATGTGCAGGCACTTGGCGTTCTCTGGCAGAAGGCCTCGCTCTATGATGTGAAGGTAGTTGGCGTCGACCTCGGTCTTGTTCGAACGTACCGGGTTTGGCCAGCCGCGAAGCGACGATACCACTGTCTCCATCTCAAGGTTACAGCCTTTTACCACACGCATCTTGATGGGAGCACCTCCGCGCGAGCAGCGCTCCTTGGCAAATTCAAGCAATTCGCTCTGGAAGTCCCATGCATCGGGCAGATACGATTGCACTACGATACCGGCCGAATAGTGCAGGAATTCGGGCTTGCTCAGCACGGCCTTGAACAGGCGCATGGTGAAGTGCGCGTCCTTGTATTCCTCCATGTCGAGGTTAATGAACTTGGCGCGCTTCTGGCCGTTCTCGTCTACGTACGGGTTGTCGATGGCTGCCTGGTACAGCTCCGACATGCGGCGTATCAGCTCGGGGAAGCTCTCCTCGTAGTTCAGCGCGTGGGTCTGTGCGTAGATACCGGATATCTTTACCGATATATAATTGATGTCGGGGCTCTTCAATGCCTCCAGATAGTGGTAATAGCGCTTGTCGGCTTCGCCGTTGCCAAGCACTACCTCGCCCAGCAGATTCACGTTCTGGCCTATCTTCTGCTCAAAGCGGGTGGCAAGGTGCTTGGTAAGATGCGGACGTGCCTCGTCGATGATTACTCGTGAGGTGTCGGTGCGCAGGCGCTTCTTTATTATAGGTATAGCTATAAAATCGAAATGGTAGCCAAACAGCTGATACAGCTTGAACAGCAGCGCATCGCGCTTGTTCAGAAATTGGGGTATGCCATACATGTCGATGAGGGTCTTGATGCGTAGCGCAAGCTTTTTGCGGTCGCGTATCTGCGACGATTCGTCGAGCATTTTCACAAGAAACTTCTTGTCCTGTGGGCGTTGCACCATAATGGCATACTTGCGCTGTTCGGCGCGTTCCGAGGCCGTAATTGTTTCTTCACATGTGTCGTACAATTTCCGTACCCAATCTTCAACTTCTTTTATTGTCGGCTTGTTCATGATTTGTCGTCTTTATTTTGGTTGTCTTTTAATTGTTGTTGCTATTTTTTTGATTTTTGCTCGCGGCATTTTCCTCGTCTGCCGCTGTCTTATTGCCGTAATCAACCAAAAGTAGGACTGAACATCACCGCGCGGTATCGGTGAAGCTTCGATAACCGCTGCTTCGAATACATGTCGAAAAATAATCGTCTTTTCATCTCTTATACTTTTATCGGTTAGTATCCCGGATAGAGATTTCTCGGACAAATATACAAAAACATTTTTCTAAACAAAATCATTTTGCCAAAAAATTTGCTGTTATTCGACATATTTTTGGTTTTTGTCTATATTCTGAAAATTATTGCCCGATTTTGCGCCCTAAAATTATCTTTTTGCTATTTATTTTTATTCATTTGCGAAATCGTATTTTATTTTGTCGGTATTGAGGCATCATTTTGATAGGATTTATAAAATAATGCTGACATTTACTTAAAGAGTGTAATTTCGTCGCCTGGTTTTGGCACGATTTTTGCCCTTTTCGCCTACCTCGCTACAGCGCTTTCCAGCACGCATTGCCTATGGTTTCCGCTTCGTTGCTTGTGGCGGTTTTCGCATATTTCCTCCTGGCCCCGACACTATCTTTGCACTGTTCATTTCTCTTTCACAGCATTTTTATCTTAATCTCATCTCTATGGATTCATCTAAAACCAATCGCTTCGCCAACGGCAATTTGCCTTCGGGCGAAACAATGCTTGCCACTGCTCACAAGGCTTGGCTCGCTGCAGCAAATCTGCGCCAACGACGCACACGCAACAAGCGGTTCACCTACGGCTCTCAGCTCGACGACCCAGTCATGGCCGACGACGGTTCAATAACCACCGAGGGCGAGGCACTCCGCCAAGCCGGTAAGCAACCGCTTACCAACAACCTTATCCGTCAGCTCGTGAAAAGCGTGGTTGGCCGATTCCGTCGCGACATTGCACAGTCCGACCGCGCTTGGCCTTCAGCCGAGGCTAAGCGCCTGCATCAGGTGAATATGCTCGACGAGCTCGACGCACGGCTGCTCGAGGAATTCCTCATTTCGGGGTGCTGCATCCAGAAAATCGAGCCGCAGCGAATTCTTAACACTGTCGACCTCCGGGTGTCGAACGTTTCGGTTAACCGTTTCTTCTCCAACGCTTTCTCCGACCCGCGAGCTTTCGACTGCACTCTTATCGGTGAAATCCACGATATGACCATCGCCGAAATCATAATGCGACTCTGCGGTGCCGACCGCTCTCGTGCTCATTGGATTCGCAATATCTATTCGGCCGAAAATGCGGCTCAACGCGTCAACGACATCTCTTCACGCATTGGCATTGCTGCCGACGACAACCTCAGTTTCTTCTATCCTCGTAACGGAAAATGCCGTATTTACGAAATCTGGACGCTCGAAACCCGCGAAGTGCTCCGTTGCCACGACCGTAGCACAGCGCGCATATTCTTCCTCCCGACCGACACCTGCCAGAAGTCGCTTCGGGGCATCGACGTCAATTGGGACATCATGCAGCTGTGGCATTGTCGGTGGATAACTCCAATGGGCGATGTCGTGGCCGAATACGACAGCCCTTTTGCCCACGCTGAGCATCCCTATATCGTTAAGTTCTACCCGCTCACCGATGGCGAGGTGCACTCTTTCGTGGAAGATGTCATCGACCAGCAGAAATACGTCAACCGATTGATTTCGCTCGTCGACAACATCATGAACTCGAGCGCTAAGGGTGTGCTCCTTTATCCTGCCGATGCACTCCCTCCGGGGTTTTCCTGGCAGGACATAGCGCGCCTGTGGCATCGCCCTAATGCGGTGATTCCTTTCGACAGCACGCTGCAGCGCATGCCCCAGCAAGTGGTCAACAATGGTTCCGACGTGGGTGCTTATCAGCTATTATCGCTCGAAATGAAACTTTTCGACGAGATTTCGGGCGTCTCAGGTGCATTGCAGGGCCGAGAAGTCTCAGCTTCTACAGGTTCGGCGCTCTACGAACGGCAGACCGAGAACGCAATCATTGCTCTCGCCGACATCTTCGATACATTCCGCTCGTTCCGCTCAAGCCGTAACGAAAAACTCCTTCACGTCTGACTCGATATTCCTCTCGGTGCGATGCGCCGACAGCTCCGTTTTTTATCAAAATTACCTTTGCTTTGGCGCTTTTTACAATTATTATGCTTGTCCGGCGTTGTAAATTCGTGGGAATTAGTAATTTTGGGCGAAATAGTTAATCGACGCATTAATAACGGCGGCTCTGCCGCACTAACAAATTGTATTTTGCTGATAGAACGTCCACCAATAATCTATCGCATGCTGTTTCCGGAAGGAATATGGCGAGTGATGCGCAAAGGGAAAGGTAAGACTGTGTATCTGACATTCGACGACGGCCCCGTGCCTGCTGTCACCCCGTGGGTGCTCGAGATGCTCGACCGGCACGACATTAAGGCCACGTTTTTCTGCGTGGGCGAGAATGTGGAGCGTTATCCTTGGCTTTTCGAGGAGATTCTACGCCGGGGGCATGCTGTGGGTAACCACACCTACAACCATCTGCAGGGGCGTAAGGTGTCGGCTCTTACTTATTGCCGGAATGTGATGAGGGCTCACAAGCTGATTGGAAGCAACCTCTTCAGGCCTCCACACGGAATGCTGAGCTGGAAGCAGATGCGTATTCTGCACCGTCATTTTAATATAATTATGTATGACCTCGTGACGCGCGACTACAGCCGCAAGCTCAACGGCGAGCAAGTGCTGGCAAATGTGAAGCGATACGCCCGTCGAGGCTCGATAATCGTGTTCCACGATTCGGTAAAGGCCGAGGCAAATATGAAGTATGCGTTGCCGCGTGCCATCGAATGGCTCAAGGAGAAAGGATACAGCTTTGGCACTCTCTGACTACGATAAGGAAGCCATTCGGCGCCATTCTGCCTCGTTAGGATTCGACGCCTGTGGATTTGCCCGTGCCGAAGAGGTCTCGGCCGAGGAGCAGCTTCGATATGCCCAATGGATTGCCGACAATCGGCATGGCCCGTTGCAATATATGGAGCGGTACGGCGAGGTGCGCTCAAACCCCGAAAAATTGCTCGAGGGTGCACGCACCGTCATTGCCACCGCACTTAACTACTATCCATCGCGGTTTCAGCCATCAGATGCTCCTCAATTTGCATACTATGCCTATGGCCGCGACTACCACGAGGTGGTGCGAACGAAGCTTTGGGCGCTCGCCGCTCACATCAAGAAAGAGCATGGCGGCGATTTCAGGGTGTGTGTCGATACCGCACCGCTGCGCGAGCGCTACTGGGCGAAGCAAGCGGGAATTGGGTTTGTGGGCCGCAACAACCAGCTTATTTTGCCCGGCCGTGGCTCATACTTTTTTCTCGGATTCATCATCACCACCCTCGAACTGCCTGCCGACGAGCCTTGCCGCTTGAATTGCGATGGTTGTGGCCGTTGTGTGGCCGAATGTCCGGCTCACGCTCTCGACAGTGAGGGTGCTGTCGATGCTCGCCGGTGTCTGTCGTGCCTGAGCATCGAATATCGCGGCGAACTGCCGCCCGACTTGAGTTTCGGCCCGAGAGTCTATGGTTGCGACACCTGCCAGAAGGTGTGTCCCCACAATAGCGCTGCCGTGGCATGCTGCCTTGACGAGTTTGCCCCAAGCAGCGATTTCCTGGCGCTGAACCACGATGCCATCGCCCAAATGTCGCCCGACGAATTCCGCCGGCTATTCCGAAACAGCGCCGTGCGCCGTGCTTCGCTCGAGATGCTCAAGCGTAACCTTAGGCACTGCTCCCGTTAACCCCCGATTTATGCTCTGAAATGTCTTTGACATTGAAAATTTTTATAACTTTACAAATCTAAAATTTATAACCATAAAAATACGTTGAACTGAAGCAATGAAACCCAATCGATTACTCTCCATCGCGCTGATTGTCATCACATCGCTTTTCGGCTCTGCTGTATCATTCGCCGACTCTGCCCGGTGGATTACAACCGATAATGCCGACTCGCCTAACTCATGGATTGCTTTCCGCAAGGATGTAAATCTGAAGCGGCGCCCTTCGAAGGCCATTCTCCGAATTGCCGCCGACTCGAAATACTGGCTATGGATTAACGGCGATTTGGCGGTGTTCGAGGGCTCGCTGAAGCGTGGCCCGCGTCCGGGCGACGGATACTACGACGAAATCGACGTGGCTCCATTTTTAAAGAAAGGTGTCAACAAAATCGCTGTGCTGATGTGGCACTTCGGTAAAGAGGGGTTCTCGCATCAAAGCAGCGGTAAGGCGGGCTTGATTATCGACAGCGATATCGCCGACTTCAACACCAACTGCAGCTGGCTATGCTGCAAGCATCCGGCATATGGTACTTGTGGCGACCCGTTGCCCAATTTCCGCCTTGCCGAATCGAATCTGAGGTTCGATGCACGTGACGACATCCCTGGCTGGCAAACTGCCGACTGCGCCAAGCAATTCGGTTTCAGTGCTGCTGTCGAAGCCGGTAAATGGAACGATAAGCCTTGGGGAAACCTCGACCCCCGACCGATACCGATGTGGAAAGACTATGGCATTCGTCAGGCCGACTTTGTGCGACGTCCTGCTCCCGAAAACCGCGACAGCGTGGTGGTACGACTCCCTTACAATATGCAGTTCACTCCGGTTTTCACCCTCAACGACCCTGTCGGTGGAAACACCGTGAGCATCAACACCGACCACACTTTCGATGCCGGTGCCATCAATCTGCGCGCCGAATATGTTACCCGTCAGGGCCGGCAGTGCTACGAGTCGCTCGGGTGGCTCAGCGGCGACTATCTTTATCTGATTCTGCCTCGAACCGTGCAGGTGGAATCGGTCTGTTTCCGCGAAACCGGATACGATTGCTCGGTGCAGGGCGCTTTTGATTGCTCCGACCCTTTCTACAACATTTTCTGGCAGAAAGCCATGCGTACGCTTTACATCAACATGCGCGACACTTGGTTCGACTGTCCCGAGCGCGAACGTGCTCAATGGTGGGGCGATGCTGTGGTGCTGATGGGCGAGAGCTTCTACTCCTACTCTCACTCGGTGCATCAGCTGATGCGAAAGGGTATCCACGAACTTGCTGCATGGCAGAAACCTAACGGAATCCTTTTTGCCCCCATTCCCGCCGGAAACTGGAGCCAGGAGCTCCCCGGACAGATGCTGGCTTCAATTGGCCGTTACGGATTCTGGACTTACTTCATGAACACTGCCGACCGTCAGACAATCGTCGATGTGTATCCCGCTGTAAAGCGTTACCTCGCAACGTGGAGCACCGACGAAACGGGCCTTACTGCCCTACACAAGGGCGAATGGGATTGGGGCGACTGGGGCGATAACCGCGATATGCGCCTGATTTACTCCGGTTGGCACTACATGGCGCTTGAAGCTGCCGCAAATATGGCTGATATGCTCGGTTTGCCCGACGATGCCTCTTCATACCGTGCCATGATGGCCGATGTGAAGCGCGGCTACAACAAATGCTGGAACGGATACGCCTACCGACATCCTACATACAACCAGTGCACCGACGACCGTGTGCAGGCCCTCGCTGTGATTTCCGGTATTGCCGACCCTGACAAATACGACGCTATCACCAACTTCCTGGCCGACAAATCAAACTGGCATGCGAGCCCTTACATGGAAAAATACATCATGGAGGCGCTATTTGTGATGAACCATGGCGACATAGCCTTGTCGCGTGCTAAGACGCGTTTCGACAATATGATTAACCATCCCGACTTCAACACTCTGTTCGAGCTCTGGCGCAGCAGCCGTCAGGGTATGGATGGGGCCACTGTTAACCATGCCTGGAGCGGCGGCCCGATTACTGTGCTCGCTCAGCAGATGTGTGGAATCGACCCTGTGCTGCCGGGATATAAGGTGTTCCGCGTCGAACCAAAGCCGTCGGGTATGCAGCACGCCTCGCTGACGGTGCCGTCGGTGGCCGGTAACATTTCTTCTTCGTTCTCCGATACAGCCGATGCTTTCACACTGAGCCTTTCTGTGCCAAAAGGCTCCGAAGCTCTCGTGTATCTGCCTACAACCAACGTCAGCCATATTGATGCCGGTAAGCTCAACGTAGCAAAGGCGCTCGACAACAGTGCTCCGCACTCCGGCCGTACTTGTCTGCGCGTTAAAGCCGGAGATTACTCTTTCACTGTAACCAAATAATCCATTATAATAATGAAAATCAACCGTTTAACAGCTATCATCTGTGCCGCTGCAATAGCACTTAGCTCCATCGCGGCCTCGCGAGCCAAGCGTGTGGTGGCGTTTGCCATCGACGGAATCACTGTGTCGGCCCTCGAGAAGGCCTCTACTCCTAACATTGATGCCCTCCTGGCCGATGGTGCTAAATCTACCACCACACGGGTGGTGATGCCTTCGGTTACACTTCCCAACTGGACGTCGCAGCTCACCGGAAGCGGTCCGGAGCAGCATGGAGTGGTCGACAACTCGTGGATGATTGATAAATTCATACTTCCGGCTGCCGAAACCGATGCCGAAGGATACTATCCGTCGGTGTTCAAGGTGCTAAAGGACAATCTGAAAAATGTAAAAACTGCTTTCTACTACAACTGGATAAATCTGCTGTATCCTTACAACCAAAAATACATCGACGAAATTAGTTTCCTCGACGACGATGCCTTTGCCCCTAACTTCGACAAGGCATTCAGCTTCGTTGCAGCTAATTCAAATGCTCCAACGTTCGCTTTCATTTACGACGTTCACACCGACAACACTGCTCACCGCCACTCCTGGGCCTCTGACGAATATATCAAGGCTATCGAGGAAACCGATGCCGAAATTGGCCGGTTCGTCGAACGTATGAAACAGGCGGGCCTGTACGACGACACCTACTTCTTGGTGCTGTCCGACCATGGTGGAGTGGGGAAGGGCCACGGCGGTGTGAGCACCGACGAGATGATTGTCCCATGGGGAATCTCCGGTCCGTCGATTAAGCGTGGCTTCACAATCATCGAACCTAACAACACCGTCAACACCGGCTCAATCATTCTGTATCTCTTTGGTGTAAAGCAACCACTGGTGTGGACCGGCGAGGTGATTCAGTCGATATTCAAGTAACTTGCATACTTATAACTATTTAACTATATATTTCTGAGAAAAATGGCATATTTCGATTATAAACGTCGCGCCACTTCGCAGGTCAACATTGGCGGTGTGCCGTTGGGCGCCGACAACCCGATTAGGGTGCAGTCAATGACTTCAACTTCAACCGACGATATTGAAGCTTCGGTGGCACAGAGCCAACGCATTGCCGATGCCGGGGCCGATTATGTGCGCCTTACTGCGCAGGGGGTCAAGGAAGCCCTCAACATTGGCCGTATCCGCGAAATAATGCGCGCAAACGGCTACCGCACCCCGCTGGTGGCCGACATTCACTTCAATCCGAAGGCTGCATTTGCAGCTGCCGAGGTTACCGACAAGGTGCGCATCAATCCGGGCAATTTTGTCGATGCTGCTCGGGTGTTCAAGAAACTTTCTTTCACCGACGAGGAATATGCCGAGGAAATAAAGAAGATTGAACGGGCTCTGGTGCCGTTTATCGAGGTGTGCCGTCAGCACGGAACTGCGGTGCGAATTGGCGTTAACCACGGTTCGCTATCCGACCGAATCATGAGCCGTTACGGCGACACCCCGGCGGGAATGGTGGAATCGGCTATGGAATTCCTGAGGATTTTTGTGGCTCAGCGGTTCTTTGACGTGGTGATTTCAATTAAGGCATCCAACACTGTGATAATGGTGGAAACTGTCCGTCGGCTGGTCCGTGCCATGGACAGCGAGAATATGCATTTCCCGCTGCATCTGGGCGTTACCGAAGCGGGCGACGGCGAGGATGGCCGCATCAAGAGCGCTGTGGGCATCGGTACGCTTCTGTCGGATGGCATCGGCGACACTATCCGTGTGTCGCTTAGCGAGGACCCGGAGCTTGAAGTGCCTGTGGCACAGATGCTTCTCGACCACATTGCCCTTAAGCAAAATGCCGACCCCATTGTAGCCGTGCCTTACGATGGCTACGATGCCATTCAGCCGCAACGACGCCAATCAACCGAGGTGGGCGCCATCGTGGGTGGCTCTCGACTGCCGATTGTTATTGCACACTGTGCCCCGGGCGAGCTCGAAGAGACTATGCTGCCCGACTTCTTCTTCCTTAACCAGCCGTTGGGCATCGATACCGAGCACCGTTTTATCATCCCGGCCGAATACTACGATGGCATGCCTAACGTCGCGCCGGCTTTTACCGATGTCGACGAGCTAATGACTTCTTCTGCTCCGATGAAATGGCTCATTGTCGATGCTGCCGAGCCGGTGGAGGCGCTGTTGCCTCTGGCGGGACGCTCCGACACGGCCGTTATTCTCACCACCACCAGCCTTAACGCCTCTGGTGCCCTTCAGGCTGCCATTCACCGCTTTACAACTGCCGGAATAGCCCTGCCGGTGGTGCCGATGTGCCACTACGACAGCGATGCCGAGCATCTGCAGGTCGAAGCCGGAGCCGATATGGGCACACTGCTGCTCAACGGTTTGCGCGATGGCATTTTCATCGATGCGCCTTTCGTTGCTCCCGATAAGGTGGTGCGTTACTCTTTCGCTATTCTTCAGGCTGCCCGTCAGCGAATCAGCAAAACCGAATTCATCTCGTGCCCAAGTTGTGGCCGCACCATGTTCGACCTACAATCCACCGTCAAGGCGGTCAAGGCTGCCACATCTCACCTCAGCCACCTGAAGATTGGAATCATGGGATGCATTGTGAACGGCCCGGGAGAGATGGCCGACGCCGATTACGGCTACGTGGGAGCTGCTGCCGGAAAAATCAGCCTTTACAAAGGAAAGGAATGCATCGAGAAAAACATCCCTCAAGAGGAAGCAATCCCTCGCCTGATTGAGCTGATTAAGCGTAACGGCGACTGGCGAGAACCATAGTCCCCTCTCTGTAGCTCCTGCCGAAGCGCAGATGCAAAAAAGCCTTGTGGTGCATTCCCGAAAAGGAGATGCCTCACAAGGCTGATTTACTTTGTCGTCAGATAATCAGATTACTATGCCAAGGAAGCCCAGGATTATCATCACTACTGCCACATACAGATATATCTTGGCGTTTTCGGGCTCGCTGTCCTTCTTTACAAAGTAGAGCACTATGCCGGCAAGTGGTATTATAACCGACAGAATGATAAACAGAATGTTTGGTTTTGAATCTGCCATAGTTTTTGATATTAGTTAAAGTTAAGTTGCCCTAAAAGTAGTTTATTTAGTCTATAATGCCAAAAAATACGGCAAATTTTCCATTCCGCTTCGCTTTTTCTCACTTTTTACTTTACATCGTGATTTACTTATTAATTAACCTTACCATTTAATTTTATTCAAATGAAACATTTATTCATCAAGCCGCGGCTTTTTTCACCTGTCATAGCCTATCACCATCGAATGGTTCCAACCTCGATGCCCGCACCATTGCCGATACCGCCTTCGGGCGGAAAGGACGCAGTCAGCCCGAAAGGGCTTTTTACCTCTCCGAGGCAATGAAATGCGTACTTGAAGTGCGCCCTAATTGGCTGTGAGGATACCACACATTGGCTAATGGCAGCCGTGGCTAATGCAAAATGTTGGCATCATGGGGGGCATCTGAAAGATGCGATGCCCTTGTATGAGTGGCAATCACTCAAAGGCAATGACCAAAGGCTGCTACTAAAGCCCTCAAAGGACACTACTAAAGCCTCAAAGCCTCAAAACATGCTATTTCTCTTTGGGGGTGAGGCTGAAGACGAGGATGGGGCCGGGGATGGGGTTGGCACCCATTGTCTGTGCCGGGGCTGTGGTCGCACTGCGAGGGCGGGCGGTAACCTGGGCGGCGTATAGTACGCCAGGGTGGAAATTGTTGAGGATTTTGGCTGGTATCACCAATTGCGGGACAATGAGGCCACGCTTCTTGAAGAATACAGGCGCGTGCTCCATAAGATAGTCAACTGGCTGCCCTTCAACGAGTTCTACAATGCGAAGGTCGTAGGTGTAGGTGGCAGCCGGGTCCGATGAAACTACCGGAGGGGTCCATTGCAGCAGCGGATTTTGTGCGTTCACCGTGTACACATCGAATTCGTTGCCGGTGATGTCGGCATTGACGGTGGTAGGGTTAACCCATGCGGGTGCCTGGATGTTCATATCCTGTGCGCTCACGACGCACGAAAAACTTAAAATAGCAAGCAGACTTGCCAAAGCTTTCAGATAATCTGATTTCATACACATAACTTTCATAAATTTTGAATTCAGATATTTCATTGATTGTCAGCGTTTATCGTGCGACTTTATGTTTTCTATGCGGTATGCCATAGGGGTCATTCCGGTGGCCTTGCGGAAGATGGTGCTGAAATAGCCGGGGTCGTCCATACCGCACTGATAGGCAATCTCCGCTACTGTGAGGTCGGTTGAAAGCAGCAGTTCTTTTGCACGGAGCAAGCGCAGGTTCAGGATATACTCCTTGGTGGTGATTCCCGTTATTGCCTTGAGTTTGCGATTGAGCTGCGCGCGGCCGATGAACATTTCTGATGCAATCGCTTTGTAGTCGAGTTTGCCGGCTGCCATCAGATTGTGTACAATCTCCACAAATTTATCAACGAACGCCTTGTCGTTCTGTTCGCGCCTTGAAAGATGCACCTCCAGGGTTTCCGGTTCCTCGGTGGGCTGGGTGGAATCACTTTCAGCATCCTCGGGGAGCACTTCGAGCGCGGCGGCGAATTTATGCTGGAGAAGGCGGCGCTGTTCCAGCAGTTTTTCGGCGCGGATGTTGAGTTCGTCGGCATGGAACGGTTTTTCAAGATAGGCATCTGCGCCCACCTCGAATCCCTTCAGGCGGTCTTCGTGCGTGGCGCGTGCCGTCACCATAATTACCGGGATATGATTCAGCAATTCGGAAGCGCGAATCTCGCTGGTCATCTCGAATCCATCCATTTCCGGCATCATTATGTCGGTTATGATGATGTCCGGCATCAGTTCCTCTGCCTTTGCAAGGCCTTCCTTGCCGTTGGCGGCGAAGTAATAGTTGAACGACGGATTCATCTGACATGCAATGTATTTAGCCACATCTTGAGTGTCTTCAACAATCAGCACACGCGTGTCGTACGATTCGGTGTCAGCTCCGGTGTCAACGGCGTCGACCAGCGTGTCGGGGTTCTCGAATTCAGGCTGCGACAAATGGTAAGTCTTCACATCGAAAGAGCCCTCTACCGATTCGGCTGACTTTAGCGGAAGTGTCACGGTGAAGGTGGTGCCCGAGTTGGGTTCGGATTCCACGGTTATCGTTCCGTTCATCGCCTTTGCCGACAGCGATGCCAGCGGCAGCCCGAGTCCCGAGCCCTTGCTGCTGTTTTTGCCGCCCACTTGATGGAACGCCATGAAGATGTTTTTTTGTTCCGAGGCAGGAATGCCGATGCCGTTGTCGTGCACGGTCAGTATCAGGTTGTTCCCCTTCATTGAAGTGTGAACGCTGACCACACCTCCCGGATGCGAGAATTTCAGCGCGTTCGACAGCAGATTCTGCACAATGCGCTCCATATATTCGGGCACAAAGTCCATCTGGATAAATTCCGGCTCTGAGGCGTATTCCACCGATACATTCCTTTCAGCGCCGTACATGTGGCAACTCTCGCACAGCATGGTTATGTAGCCAGCCACATTGCCGTTATGCCACGGCAGTTTCTGTGCGCTGCCGCTCGAGAGTTTGGCAATGTCAAGCAATTGGTTTATAAGGCACAGCAGCCGGCTTTCGTGGCGTACAATGGCGTGAAGGTCGTCGATTATCACATCGGTGTCGTCGAGATGTTTCAGCGCATGGTTCGAGGCGCCGTGAATCACGGTTAGCGGCGTGCGGAACTCATGGGTGATATTTGTGAAGAAATCGGTGCGGATTTTCTCTTCGCGTTGCAGAATGTCGTAGCACTGGCGGCGTACCTTGTTCAGGTAAATCAGCAGAGCGATGGCACATGTGGCGAGAAGCAATATTATTGCGGTGCTCCAGAGCACTGTTCGATACTGATGCCGCTCATATTCAAGGCTTTGCTGCAGTTTCTCGTTGCCATATTTGGCGGCAAATTCGCTGGTGGCCTCGCGTATTTCGCGCTGATACAGCGAGTCTTTGAGCACAATCAGCCGTTCCAGGTGAGCCATGGCTGCCTGTGGATTTGAATTTTTCAATGCCTCGGAAAGGCCTTTGCGGGCTTTGCTCTCGTTGTAATAGTCGCCGCTTTTTCTGAAGAATTCAAGGGCCTTGTTGTAATAGGAGGCTGCAAGTACAGGATTGTTGTTCGATAATGCTATTCTGCCCAGTTGGTTGCAGGCAATGCTGTACGACTGCATGTTGCCCGATTTCTCGAGCATCGGCAGAGCCTTCAGCAGGTTTGAGCGCGCTTCGGTCATCTTGCCGTCGACCATCTGTGCCGCTGCAAGTTGGCAAAGGCGGATTGCAGCACGGCTTTCGCGACCGCAAGCCATATCTATTTCGTATGCCTTTGTTGCGTAGGCAATTGCCTTGTCGTTTTCGCCGAGATTTTGAAACACCTCCGAGGCGATGCCCATTTGTCGAGCCATTCGCAGTGAGTCGCCCACAGCCGTACTGTTTTCTATCGCTTCCAGTATGTAATTTCGGGCTTCGGTTGGTCGGCCCGACGATAGGTACATGAATGTCAGGTTGCTCAGGTCGCCGCTCACTGCGCCCTTGTCGCCCTCTGCGCGGTCTATTGCGAGCAGTTCTTCGCCATACTTGATAGCGGTGGCATAGTCGGCGGTTCTGGCGTATGCCGACGACAGACAACTCAGGCAATCGGTTATTTTGTAGATATCGTTGCCATGTCGCAGCAGCGGGAGCGCCTTTTCGGCATACTTCACTACGTCGCGATACTCCTGACCGTTGAAGAAGTATTGCGCAGCCGTGAGCCACACCTCCGCGCGGACCGAATCAGCCGGCCACTCGGCGGGCAGGGAGTACGGCTCCTCGAAATACTGCTCCGAGTTTAGCTGGTCGAAGAAACGCGCTGCCAACAGTCGCTGACTTTTGCTGTCGGCATCGTCAAACTCGCCCAGGATGGCGGGCACGGTAGATTCATCGGCAGCCGCGGCAGCCGATGAAAAAAATCCTCCAAAACAGAGGGTGAACAATATAAAGTATGAAGTCCTGTGGAGAATCGAAACTATTTTCATTTATCTTAATTAACAATTTTCTAATGTATTTGCCTATATCAATGGGCCCTTTTATGGCTTTTTCCAAAGTTACAACATTATATTTTAAACTAAGAACAAAACTATTGAAAATAAAGAAGTTTCCGAAAAATGTTCCTCTTTTCAAATACTTTTTCGCAAACATGTTCCTCTTTTCAAACCGCTCCTATTATGTAAAATGTAATTTTGTAACATTAACAAATTTTTATACATGATCGGCCCACTTCCATACATAATGTTCAAGCTGATTAGCCGTTTCGCAACCCGATTTGGACTTCGGACGGCAACTCTGTTGGTGCTTATTTCGGCAGGAATCGGAATGATGCCGGCACAGTCGGAAATAGAATGGGTTGATGGTCGTGAGCACAACTTCGGAACTGTATCGGAATCGGACAGCGTGGTAAGCCATCGGTTTGTGATGCGAAACGGCGGCGACGAACCTTTCTCAATTGTGAGTGCCACTCCTCGCTGCCGATGCACCAAGGCGGAGTTTAATCCGCGAGTTTTACAGCCGGGCGACACCACTTCGGTCGTTGTAAGTTTTTTCCCCGGCAATATTAAAGGCAATACCATACAGCGCGTGGCGGTGGTTACATCTTCCCGCTCGCGAATCAGTTACCTTTTTATTAAAGGTTTTGTTATTGCCCAGACTAATGAGGCTGAATCACAGCAGCCGGATAGCAACGAATAATCACAACATCTATTAAATTTATTAACGAATTCAACTAACATGAAAAGATTTCTGCTTATACTTGCCATCACGCTTATGGCAATCGGGCAAACAATCTCAGCCCGCGATTGGACAGTTTCTTCAAGCACTTCTACTGCTGAAGCGGTCTTTTACGTGACTCTGCAGGACAACACCGGTAACAATGTGAGTCTGGTTGACGCCAACTACGTTACGCTCGGTGCCTTCGTCAACGGAACGTGCCGAGCCATAGGCACGGTCAATACTTCACAAGACATCTCTATCTTCACTTTCCGTTTTCCGGTGACCACAGATGATACCGGCCAAACCGTGGAATTTGCGCTAAAGGTTCAAGACACTACCTATCCCGTTCAGAAGACAGAGTACACTCTTAATGCGGTAGATGGTTCTATAATTACACTTACAGGCGGCGACCAAACCGTTGGATATCCTTCGGGTAGCCACAAACTGCTGTTCACCCCACCTACCGTCGTGCAGGCAAAAGACGGCACCCTCACTATGGATGTTTTCGACACTGTCGACCTCTTGGAGACTCTCGAATTCTTGCCTGAAGGTGCTACTGTTCCTGACAGCATCAGTACAGAAGTAGGCAACTATTTGCAATATATGAGCGTTGATGGCTGTCGTTTGACTGCGAATAAGCCCAGCTCGTCTGAAATGTCCATTTATGTTTCGTTCTATTCGAACATTGATAAAAATTCCGTCTCTGCTGAAATCCCGGTTTACATCTACAACCCAATTACATCAATTACTCTTACCGACCCTTCTGCCAACAGCCTGACAGTTAATGTTGATGACGGTGAGACTGCCAGTAAGATGGAGGCTCTCCTTACTGTAAAAGGCCTTTATGTTGCTGCCGATTATACGGGTGAAATCCACTGGTCACTGAAGGAGGGCGACATCGAAGGTGTTCAAATTCTTGAGGATGGCACATACGTGAACCCTGTATTGCCCGGCACCTACATACTTACAGCCAACAACGAAAAAGGTAGCCTCGACGGTGTTGACATCACATTAACTGTAATCAGACCTGCTACCGGACTGACTGCATTATACGACAGTATCACGGTACTTCAGTATTCTGATTTAACTGACTATCTTGAACATGTTTACACAATCGAACCTACCGATGCAACTCATGGCAAAGAATCTGTAACATATTATTCTCGCGAATTTACGACTGATGAAAACGGTAAGATGCTTGCCAACGAGTTAAAAACCGATGCTATTGTGTGGATCCAACACCCCGATATCGCGCAAGATCTTGAAATTAAAGTTACTGTTGTAAAAGGTATTCCTGAGAATAAATTCCCGAATATAACGTTTGACACCAAAAAAGAGGATTTGGAAACAGTGAATAGGGCTGATGGCATTAAGGCACTCTTCGAATACTTTAGACCCGAAGATTTGACTCAGTACAAATGGACCGATTTTGAATGGAGCACTGAGCAAAAATCACTCGTTCTCATTGAGAGTCCCGCCGAAATCTATTTAAAAGGTTTTGGTACTGCAACCTTAAAGGGTAGTAGAAGTGTCACCGCCTGCGGATTTGACGACGAGGGTAACTTTAATGCCACTAAGGTATATTCTGGCTACATCACATTTGACCTTATCATCGTGCAGGACCTTTCAAGTCTCAGTTTCGATGATTTCACCATCGGATGCGAGGATACATACATTCTGACTGCAACTACCGACCCCGAGAACTATCTCCTTGATGAAGAGCTTATAGAGTACACTATTCCGAATATTACGGTTTCCGGCGTGGAGACGCCTCTCTTCAGCATTGAGCGTATCGAAGGCAACTCATGGAAGATAACTCCCAATTATCCCGGTTCAGGACAGTTTTCGATACTGTATGACAGTGAAATCTATAAAGCAATTAACGTCACCATTTCTCAGCACTTTGTTCTTGGGGAAGGCTGGTCGTGGGTAGCTCCATACGCAGGTCCTGTGACACTCAGTAACCTCAGTGAAGACGTTGCCGGCAGCATCCAGGAGATACGTTCACAGTCGGCATTGACATACAATGACCCCTTGTATGGATTCTTCGGTGACCTCACAATCATGGGTGGCACCCAAACCCACAAGGTAAATGTGAAGGAAGGCCGTACATTCGATTATGTAGTCGATAATGCCGACTCGTATAATGGCAACGAGACACGGATTTCACTCCAGGCCGGCTGGAACTGGATTAAAAACCCATACGCCAAGTCGCATTCCTTCAACGAAGTATTTGGCGAAGTAAGCGGCCTTGAGGCAGGAGCCAGTGTGGTAGGATTTGATGAATTCACTACTTACAACGATGGTTCATGGACAGGTTCATTACAAAGAATCAATGCCGGTGAGGGTTACCTCCTATATAATCCCTTGTTACAAACGGTGTATATCACACTTCCGGCAGAAATAAATCTCGAGGTTCTTGAACCTGAAACTGAAACTGTCTCGACTCTCTCTCTCCGTCGTATCGCACGTGGCAATATGCCAGAACTGACCTACAACCCACGTCGCTTCGCCGACAATATGTCGATTATCGCATGCATGCCTGAGGGTGTCGATACCGAACGCTACAGCGTTGTTCCTTTCGTTGGCGAAGAATGCCGCGGCGAAGGCAAACTTGTCGACGGCCGTTACTTCATCACTGTCCACGGACAGAAGAACGAAAAGGTTATGTTCCGCATCTACGACAATCAGACTGGCGAATATGAGAATGCTTACACCGAGATGTCATTCAGCATGATGGCTGGCTCGATAAAAGAACCGGTAATGCTTGAAGCATCAATCAGCGGTATCGAGGATATCACAATTGGCCAATCTCAGGATGAAACCGACACCGTTATCTACAACATGCAGGGACAGCGTGTCCGCAAAGACGCAAAGGGCTTGCTCATTGTGAATGGAAAGAAGACGTATGTTAAATAACAGTTTATCTTAATCAATTATCTGCGCCGTGGCGCCCGCTCTGTTCGGGCGTGGCGTCACGGCTTTTTTTCTCCTTTTTATCCTCTCATCTATAACGATGATATCATTTCGCGGAGCATCTGGTTCCGCAACTTCCGTTTAACTACGGCACCAAATTTGAAATTCCGCCTTCGGGCACATTAATATATATTTACAGCTATCATAGGATGCGAACAACCTTTCCTCATAGTGTCGTTATATATCTGAAGCGCATCGCCGTCACAGCCGTTCTTGTGGCATTGTGCGGACTGGCTGCTCTGCATGCACAGGACATATCCCAAATAGGGAAAAGCGACCCGCTTATTATATCCGGCTCGATAGGTACGAACAACACCTACTATCATTCGTCAGCCGGGGCTGGCTACGCCTCGCCTTTGAGCAACAGCGTATTTGCCAACATCAATGTCAACATCTACGGTTTTTCTTTCCCGTTTGCCGTCTGCTATTCGAACAACAACATGAGTTTCAGTTACCCGCAGTTCTCGTTCAACATAGCTCCTAAATACAAGTACTTCACGGCGCATTTCGGCCGCTCGACTATTCCGTTCAGCAACTACATCATGAACATGTCGTTCAACGGCGTGGGCCTGGAATACAACGGACCGAAATTCCGCACCGCGGCGTTCTACGGAATCCTGCGGAAGGCTATCAACGACAACCCGGAGGACCCGAATCCGCGAACTGCGCAATATGAGCGCGTTGGTTGGGGATTCAGCACCGGCTACGGCAATGGAGGCCACAGCATCGACATATACTTACTGAGGGCTTACGACCGCCCATCAACTATCGACGAAGCATGGCGCGAGTCGGTACGTCCGCAGGAAAACCTGCTCGTGGGAATCAAGGCTCGCACCAGTTTCAAGAAATTCCTGTCGCTCAACGTCAACGCCGCTACTTCGGCGTTCACTGCCGACCGTGAATCGCCAAAGGTTGAGGTCGGTGAAGCCACGCGCTTCGACAAGATTTTCGAAGCCCGCTACACCTCGAGAATCAGATTCGCCGGCGACGCCTCTCTCGGATTCTCGTTGCCATTCCTCAACGGCTCAGTATTCTATAAGATAATTCAGCCCGACTACGTTTCGTTGGGTACTTATTATACATCAAACAACTATCAAAGCCTCGGCGCTACGCTGAGCACAAGGCTATTCCGCCGCATCAGCCTGTCGGGTAATTTCTCGATGCAGAACGACAACCTCTCGAAAGAGCAGCTCTACACCAACAACGGCTACGTATATTCAGCAATCGCATCATACAGCCACAGTTCGGGATTCAGCATCTCAGGTATGTTCAACGGCTATCTCCAGCGTCAGGACGATGGCGCTGCTGCCGTTAACGACACCACCCGCGTTAATCGCGAACTCCGCTCATTCAGCCTCAACTCCTCTTATTCGCGGCCCGGCGATACTTTCGACCACTCCGTTTCGCTGTCGGCAAACTACACCGAAAACATCGACCACAACCGCTTCAACATCGGCTTGAGCGACTGCAAGACCATGGCACTCGGTGCCTCGTACACCCTCGGGGTGAACCCTTGGGAGGTTGACTTCGGTCTATCGACAAGTTATCAGGAAACCAAAGGATTCAACACAAAGTACAGTTCCGCCGTTGGGTCGTTCTCCACTGGTCGCGGTTTCCTCAAGGATAAGAACCTGAACGTATCGGCTACGGTGTCGATATGCTACAACCATGTGAAGTTCACTTCAAAAAGCCTATCGATGGCTCTCGACCTCTCGGCTTCCTACACCATCAAACAGAGCCATTCGTTCAGCGCTTCGGCATCGTTCAGCAAGTATGGCGACGTCAACCCGACGCAGACGCAATCTGGCCTCAACTCCACCGACATTCGTCTCTCGCTCAACTATGTCTACACCTTCTCGCTGTTCCACTTAAAGAAGAAGCAAAGCGAGAAACCGAAGAACAGCCAACTCGCATATCAAACTCAGAATAAATCAAAATATAACAGTCCGCAGGTCGGGCCGGTCCGTTAACAGCAGATAAATGAAAAAACAAGACATCATGAAGTTCTTCAGAAATATAGCCATCATTATAGCGACCCTGCTCACCACCTTGTCGGTGTGGGCGGAGGATATTTCGGTCAATATTACGCCCGTGCAGCCCATTCTGCCGCCTCACGTTGCGTATTACATGACCAATCCCGGTCAATATTTCAATATCTCCGTCCAGAACAACACTCTGGAGGCTCAGAACATCTATTTCGGCGTGCGGCTCACTCAACTCACCGGCACCGAAAACATTGATATATACGTCCCCGGCTCGCCATATCTACCGAAGACGCCTACCGTGGTGAACGCTTCGCAGACAAAGGTGCTGAACGCCGTAGAGATGCGACAGATGTTTAACCATGTGCCGTTCAACGCCATCAAGATGCCCGAGTCGATGTACGACAACGTCCTGAGCAACTCGTTCGGATTGCTCCCCGAAGGCACCTACGAACTAATCCTCAACGTATATCGCTGGGACCCTTACGCATCGACGCCGGCAATGCTTAACGACCCGACGCTCAGCCGATGCACATTCCAGGTATGCTACAACGCTTCGGCTCCATCATGGATTGAGCCGCTGATGCACGGTAGCGGCAACAGCGTCTACGGCGACATGGTATACTCCGTGTCGGCGCTCAAGCCGATGTTCCAGTGGATGCCGCCTGTGGTGAACTGTGGCATCACGCCTCGCGCATTCACCTACGACTTCAAGATTGTAGAGATGGTTCAGAGCGAATCGCCCGAATATCTGATGGAGTATGCCCCGACGTTCTACGAGGTGAAGAATCTCACCGTCCCGCAATGTATCCTTCCTTATAATGTAACCAACTACTTCGTCGAGGGGAAAATCTACGCCGCTCAGGTAACCGTTCATTCAAATTCCACTCAGGAGGGTAGCCTCGACTACATTCTGCTTGAAAACGGCGGCAAAGGTGAAATCCGCCTTTTCTCGATGACCGATTTCAGCGCCGACAGCAACAGCAAAACCGATTATTCGGCACCGGTTATCATTCATCCCGAGGCAAGTGCCGCTACATCGTTGAACAAATGGGCAATTCTGTCGCCCGACGACCCGGTTATCCGCTGGAAAGCGCCGGTTAAGTCAGGTGTCAGCGTGAACACTGCCAAATTCAAATACGACGTACGAATCTTCTCGTTCCCATCGTCTTACGAATTATCAGCCGATGGCGCGGCTAAAATAATCGAGAATGAGAATCCAATCTATGTCCAGAGTTCTCTGCCCGACGGCACCACAGAGTTCCGTCTGCCCGAATCGGCTACCAAATTGCTTAACTCCAAATCCGACGAAACATTCATCGTTGAGGTGTGGGCTAAGCCCGACACCGTTGCCGGCGATTGGAGCAAGTTTAACTTCGCCGCCGAGGGTCACTCCACTCCAACCATATTCACCTATTCACAGACCGTCATTCGCCCTGCACAGTTTATGACTCCGGTTCAGATGGCTTCGATTGACGGACTCTCATTCGCCCGACTGCCGAGAATCTACAAGAACTCGCCAACGGTTACATGGTCGTCCTACACCATCGACTCCGGCAAACTGCCCGACGGTGTCAGCGTGACATACGCCATCAAGATAGTGAAGTCTACCTCGGATTATGAACTAACTGTAAAAAGTGCGGCATCGGCTCTCAACGAGCTCACACCGGTAGCTATGGAGGAGAACCTGACGGATTGCTCTTGGTCGATACCGAAGAGTGTCTTCACGGATGGCGACGACCAAGCCTTCTTCATGCGCGTGATAACCAAACTTGACGGCCCCGCCGACGTTATCAAGGAAATGAAACTTACCAGCGGCGGTCTTTCGGAAGTCGCTGCGGTGGTTCTCTCCTCTACCGAGAAGCCTACCACATATTCGGCTCCGAAGTTTATACAGCCCACACCGCTGTCAGAGCGCAAGAGCGATTCCGATGGCAGAATCGACTCGCAACTCCCGATGATTCGTTGGGAAGCCCCATCGATGACCGGCGAAACCGACAAGGCTGTTGAATTCACCTACGACCTGAGAATCGTTAAGCCAACCGCGGAACATACCACTGACATCGAAACCGTGGAGAAGGCCATCGATAATTCGGAGGTGGTGTATGAGCGCAAAGGAATCTCCGGTACACGCTTCATTATTCCGCAGGACATCATAGCGAAGATTGACACCACGAAGCTCTATCCGATGCGAGTCACGGCAAATCCCGACACCACCGTCAACGGCAAAAAATACGCCTACGACAACAAAGGTCGCTCGTTGCCGGCTCTCGGCTACTTCAGCACAGTTGACCGCAGCGGAAAGATTGAATATGCCGACACTCTCAACAACTTTGAGAATCCGCGCATCGTGGAGCCTACATTCCTCGATGAGAATGGCTGCCGCAAGACGTTCCTTTACAGCGACATCCCTGTGTCGTGGCGTAAGCCGGCTTACTACGGCGGTTACGGCGCCATCGACGCCGACTCCGTAAAGTTTGAGTACGACGTCGAGATTTTCGCAGCCGACACTTATCTGAGCCGCGACGAGATGTATGAGCGCGGTCCGGTGCACAAACTCGAGAAACTGACCGAACTCAGCGACACAATCCGCTGGGACGACATCAAGGAGAAGGTGACCGAAAACTCGTATTGCCTTGTGCGCGTTGTGCCTCACGCCGTGAACGACTCCACGACGGTGTTCACTAACGACGAAATCAACGTGGTTGACTTCGCCATGGCCGACTTAATGACCCGCAACTACTACAATTGCGAGAGCCGTGTATCGTTCACAAACACCTCGCCAACACAGAAGAAAGTCGACGACCTGAAGGGTAAGACCGTCAAGGTGGGCGAATACGACCTCGTGCTCGACGGCGAACTCACGGCTGTGGAAGGAAAAGCGGGTATGTTCAAAGGTAACGGACATGTGCCGTGGTCGCCTATTTCTATAAAATGGGAACTTGAGGTGCAGTTCGACTCGCTGGTGATTAACACCGACGACCGCGTGATTTCTGGTGTCGTTGAAACCTGGGGTGGCCCCGACAATAAGATGTCGTCGTCGGAGTGCATCGAGAAACTCATGAGCGACTGGGGTCTCAACAACATCATCGCCGACACTGGCATCCCTTACGCCGACAAAATCCAGAGCGCGGTAAACAGCGAGATTAGCGGTCTTGCCGAGCAGTTCAACATTGCCGACTACTACAACGAGATAACAAAGGGTTGGGCAACAGCCAAGAACTTCATCACTGGCGGTCCTATCGGATTCCCGATGGAGATTCCCGAAAAGTACAATCCTTCGCCCGTGAGCCTTCAGATTACCAAGATGAAGTTCACGCCGAAATACGCCACCATGGACCTCATTGGTACATTCGTGATTCCCGACACCGAGGTGACCGAAAACCAGATACTTGTGTTTGGTGCTCCACGCCTCTGTATCAGCCCCGAAAGCCTGATACCCGAAGGTGGAACCGTGGCGCTGCTGAAGGACTTCACTGTTAAAGACCCAAAGAGCGACTTCGACTTCACATTTAAGGCTCCGTCGGACATCACCACGCCCGAGGACGGCTGCTTCGTGATTTGGAGTGACGGCAAGTTTGCCGCATTGAGCGCCGACTTTGAAATGTCGATGCCTAACCTCAAGAAGGTGGTCGACGGAGAAGCCACCGAAGATAATCCAAAACTTCGCCTGCAGGCGAAAATCATGAAATGGGACAACTGGCTCGCAAAGGGTCATCTCGATTCGTTCGAGGCGGAGGGTGCCCCAGGTTTCACTTTCGGAAGCACCGACGTTATCATCGACTACTCCCGTTTGGAAAATCATCCACAATGTGGCAGTTCAGTATTCCCCAATGACTACAAATGGTCGGAACTCGGACTTTCGAGCTCTAACTCTTCGTCATCGGAAGGTTCTGATGACGCCGTGGTAAACAACAGCATCAACTGCTGGACGGGTATGTATATCCCCAGCATCGAAATGATGTTGCCCGAATCGATGTCGGTCAACGGCGAGGACCGCATCAAGATGTCGATAACGAACATGTTAGTCGACAAATCCGGTATCACCATGAACGCCGGGTTCAAGGACCTCATAAACTATAAGGCTGGCGAAAACGGTACTATCGGCGGATTCGCCTTCTCGATGGACAACATCTATGTCAACGTACAGCAGAACGAGTTCCGCAAGTTTGCATTCGACGGCACACTACAGATTCCGCTATTCTCCGGCGAAGTGAAATACGACTGCGAAATAGCGGCACTCAGCGTCAAGGACAACGACAAGAACAAGAAAGGCTATGCCTACGTGTTCCGCACACGGCAGATTGAGGACCTCAACTTCGACTTTTTTCTCGGTAACCTCACCCTTGAAAAAGCCCTTACATACTTCCTCGTCGAGGCCTACGACAAATACACCGGCGACAAAAAGGATGAAACCGTCACCAACGTTGAACTTTGCGTCGGCGGTACGGTTGACATTGCCGGAAAAGACAAGATAAACGAATACCTCGGTAAACTCCCGTTCGACCTCAAGATGCCAGGACTTAAGTTCTGCAAGATGCGTCTGGCAAACAACGCGGGTTGGGAGACCCAGTATGACGACAAGAAACTCCAGGAGGCTCGAAACAAGCGCCAGGCGGAGATGATGAATGAGGTTGGCGAAAACTGGTGGAACACCGACACCACCTACGTCTTCGGCGACAAGAACAAGGTATATCTCAACTGGGGACAATGGGGTTATGCCTCGCCCGAAAAGACAATCGGTCCGTTCACATTCACTCTTGCCGAATACGGCCTGGACATTAATACAGGAGATAACAACTCAGCTGTACTTTCTTTTAACTTCGGCGGCGACATCACTCTCGATGCCGGTCTCGGCATAAAGGGCGGTACCTCTCTGTCGATATGTGCCGAAATCACAAATATCACCGATATCAACAACATTGGTATAAAATTCAAGGAGGTAAAGTTCAATAAGATTCGAGTAAACGTCAAGAACAACCAACTTGATATCTCGGGTTCGCTTGAACTCGTCGACACCGACACCCGCACCGGCTATTCCGGCACACTCGACGTGGACATAATGGACCTCTTCGCCCTTAAGGGCACTGGTGGCTTCTACAAAGAGCAACGCTCCGATGGCGACGGTTCGTACCAATGGGGATATTTTGTGCTCACAAGCGAAAAAATTGAAATCGCACCTGTATCATTATATGATATTGTAGGTGGATTCTATATCAATGCCCGCCGAAAAAGTTCAGAAAGCGACTCCGACTATAGCGCCGAACCACTTGAAGGATGCAACGGCATCATTCTCGGTATGGGATTGAAGATGGGCGACGGCTCTACATTCAATGGCAAGTTCGGTGCTACCGTGCTTATCAATGAGGGGAAACTCGCCACTCTCAAATTCACAGGCGATGTGAAATGTGCAGGTATCATTGATGCCGGTGTGAATTTTGTTTACGAAAACACTCCGGTTGACAAATACTTTAAATTTGATGCCACGGTCGACTACTCTGCCGACTTTGGCGTAGGAGGTGCTCTGGAAGGCATACAAAATGCCATTGGTGAGATGCAGAAACTCAATGACAAATTCCAAGGCTATGCCGACAAGTTAAGTTCCGACGCCTTGGGTAATGTCATGGGCGATAAGAGCGAGAACAAAGCCTCGAATTCCAAAGAATTGAAGGATGTGGAAGGAGGCGACGATTCGAGCACTGCTTTGGGCAAACTCCACATTGAACTGTCGCTCAAAGTGACTTTCCGCAAAGAAGGTGTCAACCTCAAGCGTCCCGACTGGTATGTGTGGATTGGTCACCCCGACAAGGACAAACGCTGCTACTTTAAGTTTGTCGACTTCCACTCTGATATTGTAACTGTTGATATCGGTGCCGATGCTTATGTGTGCTTCGGTTCGGAATTGCCAAACAACGGCCAACTTCCTCCGTTGCCCGAAGATGTGGCTGATTTCCTCGACGGCGGCACTCACGGTGCTTCGCAAAGCGACAGCAAATCAACTGCCTTGAAGGCTCAGGGCGATATTAAGAAGAAATTCGACGCTTTGTCAATCGAACTCGGCGGTGGCGTGATGCTCGGTGCTTCGGCTTGGGGCAAAATCAGGTTCGACCTTGGTCTTATCTACGGCAAACTCGGCGCAGAAGCCGGTCTCGACGTGGTGGCTGCTAAACTGCCCGCCGATGCCGCCTGCGTAAACCTTTCGAATGGCCCTGGCTTAAAAGGTGCCGATGGTAGCCGCTGGTATTTCCGTGGTCAGCTCTACGCTTACCTCTATGCTAAGTTCGGATTACATATATATCTTGGATTCTGGAACGGCGACATCGACCTTGTAGACTGCGGTATTGGTGGTGTGCTCCGATGCGCTCTTCCTAACCCAAATTACTTCGAGGGTAAGGCACGCATCAAGATTAAACTTCTCGGCGGTCTTGTAAAAATCGACAAGAAGTTCACATTCGAGTGCGGCGACTATTGCCAGATGTTCCTGGGTAACGCTCTCGACAACTTCGAACTCTTCAGTTACCCATCAATCGGCACTATGGATGCCGAGGCATTCATCGAGGCATGCGCCAACGGTAATCCTTCGGGCGCGGCAAGCGTGGACGAATCAACAGGCAACCCCTACGAAGTGGAGGCTGATAAGGCGTCGGCATTCGTCATCACTAACGCCGACCTCGACACCGACATCAGCATCGTTGACCCAACTGACCTTGACAAGGTGCAGAATACCTCGGATATCACCAACGAAAACGGCTTGACCAGCCGCGCTTCGCGTAAGTTCAAATTCATAATACCTAACAATATAGTGACAATCTACGAAGCCACTTCCCCGTCACAACTTGGTAAAATCAAAACAACAACAATCAATGACACTACCAAGCTGAAGGAATGGATACCGAGCACCACTTGCAAGAGTTATTCATATCAGATTGTCAACCAAGGCACCAAAATGTCGTTGAAGAATTTCAAACCGACTGCCGGTAAATACTATTGCGTGAAGATGACGGGTATATCTCTTGAATACCGAGGAGGTGCCTACGTCCATCCCGAAGCGTGGGATGCCGAAGCTAAGGAATATGTTAACAAGCCTTGGTCGCAGACTCGCTATTTCTTCTTCAAGGCTGCGGATGCAAAGCCCGACTCGTACTATGAGGCGCTTGAATCGCTTCAGCCGGTGACAAAACTTGCATTCCCCGCAAAATACACTGCTGAAGGTCCTCAGCTCGTTGTTGAGGCTGCTGGTTTAGGTAATTCATACGCTAATGAGTGCAAGATTCCTGCAATTGTTGCCGACATGCGTGCTCCGGTCATCTCGCTCAACGGCAAATACAAGGACAAGATGTTCCAGAAAGGCCGTCTGCAATGGGAGGTTCGCAGTTCCGCCGACGACGAACTGCTCGACTCTGTGCCTAATGTGTGGATTGAAACCAGTGAATACTCGGTACTGACCCCTGAACGCGAACTCAAGTTTAATGCCGGCACCAATATAAAACATGTTCTCCTGAAGCATATCTACGAGGAAGATGCGCTCAAAGTCGATTGGGTGCAAGTGTTGAACGTAAAGCGTGCGTTTGGCAGCAAAGCGGCTGCTCAGGAGTATGCCGAAAGCTGGATTGAACAGAAGTACGGCGATAATTTAAATAATTTCCAAATATCAATTCTGGGGGCTCCTAATAAGAGTCAGACAACAAGCACTACTCTTTCAAAGAATTTGGTATCGGCAGTGGCGGCAAGCACCACAAATTATAATGTGACTATATATCATAGAGAACTTGTCCCAGCAAAGAGGAGGGTTGAGAACGTGCTCTACTCTCAGTATCTAACCGGTGTTGATGACTACAAGATGTTCAACAAGGGTGGCATTGGCTATTATGGCGACATGTTCACCGGACAAGTCCTCACCGAAATTGAATATCCGAGTGCTCTCGTAACGTCGTACACCGACTCCGACCTTCTGGGCGTTCTCGACGGCAACGCCAACGAGTCGGTTATGAAATACAACGGCATTCCTATGGTGGCCACCTCACCTCAACGATATCTGAGCTTTATCGGCAACATGTCGATGGTTGGTGGATACCGGATTGAGTTCAGCGATTACAACCTTGACATCACCACGTCGGAGTCGTTGATTCTGGACGGTCCTATGGGTACATATCAGGGTAAACTCAACAAAAAGACCAATACGAAGCAGTCGCAGATTGACGGCGGAGCTGCTAAAATTGGTAATATTCTGTATGCAACATACGACCAATTCAGCAATATGGGTATGTTACATCCGTTGTATATGGCCACTACCGACTCAATGGCTTCATATATGTATAACATGCCTAACCCGACTGCGTCAAACGCCGGTATGCACAGTTATTTCGACACTCACCCCGATGATTATATCGACTACATTGATAGAGTCAGTTCAAACGTGGAAGCATTGAGTGTCACATGGGCGAGTTTTCTATATGCAATAACGAAGTCATCCACATCCACCATTAGGAATTTCCTAAACGACCAGGCTGACTATTACGACTATTATGCATACCCGTATCAGAAAGACGACAGCAAAAAATACCATTTCTATTTCCCGTCGTATCAGTTCGGTATATTGGCTACATCTCATCCAGACCGTTCGTGTAAAATTGAATCGGCAGTCGAGGTGCAATACAGCGGTATGCGTCATGAGCGTATCGCAGGTACTACGGTTCCTCGATGGATATACAACCTGTCGAAAGATGGTTCTGCCACTGAAATCGAATACAAATCGGCCAAGGCGCTCAAACTTATCAAGAGCATGTCGTTCATGCGATATCGCTGCAACGTGTGGAATTTCAGGTTGATGTGCTGGGATGTCTACAATAACACGACATATCCTTTCGGTGTCAACAACACCAAATACTGTCCTTCGACCCCATATGTTAAACAATATCCTTTCGGTAAATAATATAGTTAGAGAAAACGAAATGAAAGAAACTAATAAAATGAAATATCTGCTCCGGGTGGCGCTGGCTTTCGCTCTCCTGCCTGCCTTGGGCTTGAACGGAATGGCTTTCCCTCAGAACGAAGTTTCGGTGCCTGAATCTGCCACGACATCGGACGAATCGCTCGACTCAATCGACACGGCGCCACCTAAGCACGTGAAGATGGAACTGTTGGCACGTGCCTACGGCGACAGTATTGTCCTCCGCTGGGCTGTCGACCGATTCCCGGAGTGGCTATATCTGTCGGAAACCGGTGTCAATGTGCTCCGCCTTGACCATGCCTCAACATCCCTGAAGTTCGACACCGTCGCCTTGGGAGTGAAGCCGTTGCCCCTCGCCGAGATGTACAAGCGATTCCCCGAAAGCGACTCTACGGCGCTGCTCGCCATGGGTTCGCTCTACGGTACCGGTAGCCTCACCGCCGAGATGACTCCTTGGACGCCGGGCTCAATGGGTGCTTTCGTCGATATCGAGCAAGACCAGAAGATGCGTCTTGCGGTGGCTTTTCTCGCTGCCGAATGGCGTCCCGACCTTGCCGACGCTCTCGGTCTGCGAATCGTTGACCGAAACGTCAAGAAAGGACATGTCTACGACTACGTCATTCGTCCCACAGTGCCCGACACAGCAAAATTCTTCCTCATCGACGCTGGTAGCATCAGGGGGCTCAAAAACGAGAAATTCCGCCCGCAACCTTACGACGTGACTCTGACCGATTCAATCACAGGGCATGGTAAGACCACACTGCGCTGGAACGACGACCAGAACGGCACATTCGAAATCTACCGTCGTCCCAAGGGCGCTAAAGAGTGGACTCACGTCAACGCTCGGCCATACCTTCCGCCGTACAAATTCGGGTTCGACAACGAGGACGCTATCTATGCTGCCACGGTCGACTCGCTCGGTACATACGAATTTGCCGTGCAGGCTCACGACGCATTCGGCGACCTCACCGAGATGTCAAAACCGCTGACCGTCAGTTTCCCCGACCTCATGCCTCCATTGCCTCCGATTATCACCCAAATCTTCATAGAGCGTCCTAACCTCGAGGACCCCGCCGCTGAGGTGTGGGCAAACATCCATTTCAGTAAGGATACCATCGAGAACGACTTTGTGCGTTATGTGCCGATGTATTACAACGAGCGCGACAGCCTCAAGACGTGGCGTCTGCTCACCAACCAGTATGTCGCTCCCGACGACACCGTGATTCGTGTCGATGTGACTCACGTTTCCACCGGAATGATTACCATCGCCGCCGTCGACACCGCCGAGAACATGGGATACGCCATGCCTACACTGCTGCGTGTGGCCGACCTCAAGCCGCCGGTGGCTCCAACTAACCTCGTGGCTATCCCAAAAATCACTGGTGAGATTCTGCTCACCTGGAATATGCCCGACAGCCTCGACGTGCAGCACTACGAGGTGTTCTACGCCAACGACCGCAGCCACCATTTCGTCTCTGCCGTCGACAACGAGATGGTTATATCACGTGCATGGCAAGATACGGTTGCCATCAACGCCAACCAGCGCTACATCTACTACACTGTCCGCGCTCGCGACTACGCCCGAAACATCGGACCATTCTCCGACACCATTCAGGTGCTCCGTCCAAACCCGTATCCACCTACCGAAGCCCATCTCGACTCAACATATACCACTAACGATAAAGTATATATGCGCTGGGCCGTGGGTGGCGAGGAATATATCGCCAAACACTTCCTCAAGCGCAAGATGGAGTCGGAACCCGAAGACCGATGGACTACTATCGCAGTCCTCGACGGCGACAGCGTAGCCGCTGCCGGACATCTGTTCGAGTACACCGACCATCCGGCTATAAATCGAAAAGACCGATATGAGTATTGTGTCGAGACTATCAGTCTCTGGGATGTCAAATCAAAACCGTCAGCCTCGTTGCTCACCCGCATCCGCGGTGAAAACGTGGTGTCGGGTATCGAACTCAAGGCTTATGCCGTTTATGACGAACGAAATGGTGAGATACGATTGGCGTGGGAACACGGACAACTTCCTGTTTCGGCTCCGTATTTCTATTGTATCTATAGAAAAACTGCCGCCGCCGACTTCTCTTTCATTACCAACGCACAAAGCAGCGAACGCCTCTTCACCGACCGACACATACTGCCCGGAGAGACGAACCAATACTATATCACCATCCGTTTCAAGGACGGCCGCGGCACCATGCCGTCGAACGTGGTGTCAGTGACGGCGCCTAAGAAACAGAACTCCGATAGCAACTCATCAACCTCTAAAGTCTCAGAAAATAACAAATGAAATATCTGATACATACCATTGCCTTCCTGTTGCTGCTCACCACGACGGCATGCGGTGACTTTTTCTTATTCGAGGACGAATCCGACATATGGGACGGGGTTTCAATGCGTGTGCTCTGCGACTCAACATACGTCATGGAGGGCGACACGATGGCGCTAAACGTAGCATTCACCCCGATGAATCCCGACGACGGTTCGGTGTACTGGTTGCTCCCCGACACCATCACCGCAAAGGTGCGCGACAACAAATTGATTGCCAAGAACGCCGGTGAACTTGACCTTGTTGCCATATCCAACAACGGCCGCATTTCTGACACCGTGCGCGTAACCGTCTTTGAGCGATGGAACACGGAGCGCCTCGAGTACTCTAACATGCACGACATGGTGATTTTCGCTCACATCACTGTCGACGGTGAAGAGTGGGACTCAGAGACGCAGGAGGTGGTGGCTTTCGTCAACGGCAGCCCTGCTGGAAAGGCCGTCGAAAAGGAAGCCAACGGCATCAAATACGCGCTTATCCGAGTGTTCTCATACTCCGATGAATACGGTGGACTCATATCGCTGCGCTGCTACGACCGCTCGCGGTTCCGTCTGTTCCGCATAGAACGCGACATAGAATTCAACGTCAGCCCAACCCTGGGGACGCTCTCAAATCTCTACCAAGTCGACCTGCAGCCATACTGGCCGATGTACAAAGACGATGACGCCGACGATTATATCGACGACATTTTCAATTCAGAATATTAGACATCTTTATAATAATCACAATGAAGAAAACCAGCATATTTTTCGCACTGTTTGCTCTCCTAATTCTTCCGGCATGCACGCTCTCGCTCGAAGTACCGGAAGAACCCAATTCCGACGCCTCCGGAGATAGCACCACTCAGACGGGCGACGGCATAACCTCTCCGCGAACCGAAGTGAACGAATACGGCATTGCGACATACCAATTCAAGAAGGGAGTACGTGTGCTCGACGAGACATACCGGCCATACCTCCTGTTGGCAAAGAAGAATACAAGAGAAGTGCCCGACTCCGTGCAGTTTAAGACATATCTCTATTTCGCCAATAACACACCCGCCGACATGATTCCCCAGCGAGGCGAACTGATTGGCGCACATCATCTCGAAAGCGTGTTCGACTTCACCCTAATCGACAAGGTCGACGCCGTAGAACGCGAAGGCGATATGTTTAAAGTCATCTCTCACTCCGTGGAATTGAACGACATATTCGAGACCTTCAATGCTGAACTCTTCCTCGACCTTGTGAACGATGGTGCTGATTCCATCAACAGCCGCAGCGGCGAATGTGGCGTGCATTTCGAAGGCGCGTATTACCGGCAACTCCACTCTCGCTCCGATGACGAAGATATTATGACCGGCGATAAACCTCTGGCTACTGTCTGCATAGCCAGCGATGGCTCGAAAAAACCTCAGCAAGCATTCCCGCTTCTGGGTTCCTTGGACTGGACCAAACCGGTAAACGTGGATGGAAAACTGGAAAATGTAAAAAAGTCTCTCGACGCTGGAAACGACTGCAACTTCTTCATGGGCAAGCAAATACACTCCACTTTCAATACAAAAATATCACTGACAGGCATCGATGTCAAGATGGCGAACACCGTACAGACGGCCCTCGGTATCGAAGGTCGCAAATTCAAAGGCACCATCTCGCAGGGGGTGGCAGCGACGGAAGGGTCGGACGTGGAATCGGACGGATTTTTCCCCACTGTGGGATTCAAACACTACGAATACCAACTTCAGGTGCCCGATCTCATTGGCATACCGGTACCCGTAGGGCCGGTTCTGGTAACGATATGTTTCGGATTCAGCATAATCGAAGATATGGCTTTCGACCTCCAGGCATCCGATTCATTCCATTTTGAAAACGCCATCACCGACAAGAACTTCGTGTTCGGAGCTTCTGACAAGGACGCAAAGGTCAAAAAGAAGAACGTGCCGTCGAGATACTGGGTGGAGAACGACGGCACAGTAAAATTCAAACATGGGTCGCGCACCACGTTCGAAATCATCGTGGGTTTCACCCTCGGCGTCAAACAGGTGGAAAGTGCTAAAGCACTTGTGGCTACGCAGACGCTGAAAGGCATTGTAAAGAAAAGTGCCGTCGAAGCCTTAAAAACCAGTACAATTTCCCTGCCGTCGTTCAAACCGTTAGTAATACGCGTGTTGTTCACCTACAAGGACGTCAATTACAGCGACAACTCAAAAGTGATTCCATCGACATTGAAGTACAACAAAAGAACTTATTACTGTGGCGGCAACGCAAGCCGGACTTCATCCCTGTCAATCGGTGTAGGTGCACGTTTCCTTCAACTAAGCGGCTTAGGCGGTGCCGTAGGTGATCTCGGTGATGCTCTTGCCGATGAAATCGGACAGGAGAACATCAACAACGTATATAACGCGCTTGACAGACTGCGTAGCGCACTATCAACGCCCACCGCAAACGGAACCATCTGGAGTTCTACATCGTCGAAGTTCGCAACATTCGACTGCGATTTCGATTATGAAAAAGAGGACTTCCAAATTAAATGCGAGGTAACTCTCGAGCCGAATAAAGTGGAAGACACCCATTTATCGGATGAAACATTCGCCAACCGCATTTTCTCTAACCTGCAACTGTTTGTATTGGATATGGACGACAATGTGATTGCCGTCGGAAAGCCATCGGGCTCGGCTCCCGGATATCTCAACTCAATTGTAGAGGAGGAAAACGCCTACGAAAAAATTTACGCCGGAAAGGATTATGAATATGAGTTCACACTGCCCGCGGATTACGCCCTCAAGGGGTTCAAACTGGTGCCGGCATACTGCGAATATTACAAGGAGAACGGCACTGCAAGCATTGTCGGTTGGTCAAGGACATATATGTACGACATCCCGAGGACAGTCTATTCAAAAGGCACTATTGGCGCGATTAAATACCCCAAATTCCGCCGATTCAAAGAAGAGGTAGAAAACAATTCAGGCAACAACATAGCGTTCATCTTCGAAGGTAATTACGTGATTGATGCCGACGACAATGACGACCGCACCGATTCGAACATTTACGCCGAAATACATGGACTTGATCAAGCCGGAAATGTAGTGCTTGAAGGCACCATGACATTCAAGGGCGACAAGAATGTCAGAGCAGGGGCAATCAAAGGCCTCTGCACCCTGATGATTGATAACTCCAGCACCTACGTTGATAAAGTTTCCGTTCGGCTCTATTACAAGACCAAAAAACAAATGCCGATAACCACATATACGATTCAAATTCCCCATAATGAAATCGGATATTCTGACGTATGGCTTATATCTAAAAACGACCTCGATGGTTACTTCAGGAAAGGCTATTCTATCGGCTACGCCTATTAAACCACCTACAACCCCATATCCTTTTGCAGCCCTGGGCCATCATCACCCGAGGCTGCAACTTTTTCACCCACCCCCTGCCGCCAAACGCATTATGGGTGGGGCATCTGAAAGATGCGATGCATCTCGCCGCGGCGAGATGTAAATAGCCATGGGTGAGCGGCAGCGTAACCCATGGACAACGGCAACATAAAGGAAGTGCTTCTGAAAGAAGCGATGCGCAAATGGCACGCAGTGCGATTTGCGTACCCACCCATGGATGCAATCCATGGAAATCCCAATAAATGCGGTTACCCACCCCAATTTTCGGCATCCCCCACCTAATATTCGGTTTGGTGGTGTTCCGCGGATTTCATCCACGGTATGCGCAGCCCGGGAGGGCTGCATCGCTCTTCAGCACATGTGTTGAAGCCGGTTGCTACGCCGCCGGCGTCACCGACGAGCAGATGAAGCCGCTGCTGCAATATGCCGCAATCCTGGGCGACT
>JAEDFO010000021.1 GCA_016292745.1 Muribaculaceae bacterium
TTTTCCATTTATTGCGCTTCGAGGTAAAGTACCCGGCTCGACAAGTCGGTCCGCTTGTGCCAGTCGAGGTTATGATTATACGGGATTTCGAGACCTATATTCATAAGGTATTCGCCAGAGAATGTCTTGCCTTCGAACGGCAATGGTTCGTTGTCGATGCGGTTAAGTTCGTGCACCCGATAGAGTTTTGCCGGGTCGAGACCAGCCATGGTGGCACGCGGAAAGTGCTGATTGTAGAAGTGCTCGGTTTTCCACCAGAAGAACACACTTTTCTGCTTGGCATCGTCGACATACATCAGCGAAGCAAGACCCTTGTTGTCGTAAGGCGACACCAGGCGATATATGTTGCCAAGCTGCACGATTGGACGAATCTGCTTATACTCAGCAATGGCACTTCGGCACAGAGCCTTTTCGTCGTCGGTCATGTTCTTTGGTTGGATTTCCATACCGAGACGGCCGCTCATTGCTACATCGATACGATATTTCAGCGGCACGCTACGGAAAGTGGTATGGTTGGGGGTGGCGCTGATGTGCGAAGCCATTGCAATGGCAGGGAAGAAGTAGGAAGTGCCCCATTGCATATACACACGCTGCAGCGCATCGGTGTTGTCGCTCACCCAGAACTCATCGAAATAAGGGAGCACGCCATAGTTAGCACGCCCTCCACCGCTGGCGCAAGCCTGGATGGTTAGCGATGGATATTTTGCACGTATTCGCTTGCACACTGCCTCGAAACCGCGATGGTATTCAATGTAAAGGTGGCTCTGGCTGTCGGCTGTAAGATAGTTCGAGCCGTGGTTGCGTATATCCATGTTTGCATCCCACTTCACATAATCGATGCCGGGGTGCTTTGTCATCAGTTCGTCGAAGAGGCCCACGATGAAATCTTGCACCTTTGGATTAGCGAGGTCGAGCACCACCTGAGTGCCGCCACGGCCAAGTTGCAGGTCACGTTTCGGCGCTTTAATCACCCAATCGGGATGCTTCTCGTAGAGCTCGCTCACTGTGTTCGACATTTCGGGCTCATACCAGATGCCAAAGTCGATTCCGATGCTTTTTGCCTTAGCAACAAGGCCATCAATACCGTTGGGTAGTTTGTTTCGGTCGACCACCCAGTCACCGAGCGAAGAGTTGTCCTTAATGCGAGGATATTTGTCGCCAAACCAGCCATCGTCCATCACGAAGAGTTCTCCACCCATCGATGCGATATCGTCCATCATCTGGTGCATCTCAGGCTCTTTGATGTCGAGATACACTCCCTCCCAGCTATTGAGCAATATCTTGCGCAGACGGTTACCGTTGGCAAGCCTATAGTTACGTGCCCATTTGTGGAAGTTTCGGCTGGCTCCGCTGGCTCCTTCATTGCTGTATGTAATGGCAAGTGGCGGAGTTACGAAAGTTTCGCCACTCTGCAGATTGTAAGTAGAGTTGTCCTCATTGATTCCAGCAAAGAAGTGGTGCCAATCGCTCTCGTCGGTATCGATAGCGAGGCGGTAGTTGCCGCTGTAGCATAGAGCCGCGCCAATCACGCGGCCGGAGTTCTCGCGAGCCTTGCCGTCGAGCGAAAACATCACCTCGGCGTGGGCAGTATGCGAATTGCGCACCCCATCTTTGTTCTTTATCACCTTCATCCCCGGATTCAGCGGCTCCTCGCACAGACGGCCTTCGTTGGCCCATTGTCCATAAAGCGACGACAGCCACACCTCGCCACGGCGAATCGGCAGATAGGCTGAGGCAAATCGGTTGAGCAGCACCGGCCGCTTCTCCGAGTTGACAATCTCGGTCCACGTTTCAATTATATCAACCGTTTTATAGGCTTTGTAGCACACTGTAACGGCAAACGGATACTCCCTGTCGCGCAGGGCAATACGGGTGGTGGTGAAATCGGACTGGGCATCGGTTTCAACAGCAGACACCTTCAGGTCGAGAGTCATATTGCCATCGGCATGTCTAACGGCAATCGCCGCCTCGGCCGGACAGTTGAGCCCATATGCGGGGTAGGCATCGTAACGTGCCGGCTCCACCTCGCGCAACGAAGCGGCATCGGCATCGGACAAGCGCTCGCCGAAATACACAAACTTAAGGTTCTCGCCAACGTTGGCCTTGAGCAGAAGCGACATTCCTGGAGTGGAAATCTCCACATTCTGCGCTACCATCGGCAAAAAAGCTGCCAAAAGGCAGACAATGAAAGAATTTCGAAGTAATTTCATGATACGACTTTATATTTTAGTTACATAGTTGCAGTAATACATTTGCCCTTGCCGCTAAATGCAAGGTGCGACACCGATGCAGGAACCAGCAGAGTGTCGCCACTGGCAAGTGTCTCCTCGTTGCCAAAGCTGTCGGTCATCCGCACAGCTCCTTCGAGGCACATAACCACGCGGAACGAGTCGCACTTTGATGTGTCGACATCCACCACACCGTCTACAGCAACAAGGCGGGTGCTGAAGTGACGGCACTTCACCAGTTGAGCCTCACCGTTGTCAACGCTGTTATATCTGCCCTTATATTCGGAGTACACATTATAGTCGATGGCATCTTTAGCCAGCTCCACATGCAGTTCGCGAGGATTGCCGTTTGCATCGCGACGGTCGTAGTCATACACGCGATAGGTTATATCGGATGTTTCCTGAATCTCGGCAAGCATGTTACCGGCACCTATTGCATGGATTCGGCCAGCAGGGAGCACAAACAGGTCGCCCGGATGAGAGTCGTGGCAAGCCACCACATCGAGAATGGTGTTGTCGGCCACCCGTTTGGCATATTCGTCGGGAGTAATCTGCTGCGACAGTCCGGCCAGGATGGTGGCATCGGCTTCGGCATCGATTATATACCACATTTCCGACTTTCCGCGCGAATTGTGGCGTTTCATTGCCAGTGCATCGTCGGGATGCACCTGAAGCGAAAGGTTGCTCTTGGCATCGATAATCTTGATGAGCAGCGGAAACTCTGTTCCGAAACGGCTATAGACATTCCATCCCACCAGGTCGCCCTTGTATTTTCCGATAATCTGCGGCAATGTCATGCCTTTGTCGGGGCCGGAAGCCACAACACTTTCGTGGCCAGTCACACCGGAAATTTCCCAGCTTTCGCCAATATCGTTACGGTCGCAATCAATGTGCTTGAAAGCCGAAATCTTGCTGCCACCCCAAATCACCGGTTTCAGATAAGGTTCAAAGCGCACCGGCTTGATGTCCATATCGGCAAGACACGAATACACCTCCATACACATACGGCTATTGTGATATGGGCATTTCCAGAAACCGGCCTTATCGTCGGCACTGTTCAGCGAGCCATCGGCAAGACGGCTCCAATGCCATTCACCTCCTGTATAATCTACTATATTATCCTTGATGTAGTTCCATGTGCCTATAGCCATGTCAAGAGCCTCGGCAACACCATGGAATCGATAGAGATACACCAACCCAATGACACATTCGGCCTGCACCCACCAATGCTTTTCTGCGCAAATGCTGCCGTCGGCATGGCGTTCGTACACCATCGAGCCATCGTCGCACAATCCTTCGAGTGCAGCATAGGCAATGTCGCGAGTATGCTTCAGAGCATTGGCAATTGCCGTCTGGTCGTCGAGCACAAGAGCGGTTTCGAGCAGAAGCCACGAAGCCTCTATGTCGTGGCCAAACGACTCACAACCATCATGACGATTCCACTCCTCATCGTAGAACAGTCCCAGATGATGGGAACGGCTGTCCTCGATAGTGTTGAAGAAAATGTCCATCAGTTCCTCAATGGCATCGCGAAGCCCCACATCCTTCCACACCCGATAGAGGTTAGTGTATGGTTCAATGACATGAAGATGAGTGTTCATGGTCTTCTTCTCGTTGGCATCCTTATCGCTCAGGCGCATATCGGCAATTTCGCCCCATTCGCGGGTGAGCGCCTCCAGATAGCCCCCATTGCGGCGGTCGCGGCTGTGCTCCTCAATATCATGAAACAGACGGATGGCATACACGAGAGCCTCGGCATCGCCTGTGGCACGCACCAGTTCGCTAAGACCATAGATAACAAAACCTATGGCATAAATCTGCTTCTTGGTGTCGAGCGGCGAGCCATCAGCATTTACCGACCAATATACGCCTCCATACTGCTTATCGTAGAAATGGTCGATGATATATCGCTTGGCACGGTTAGCCATTTCAAGATATTCCGGGCGCTTGGTCATGCGGTAAGCCGCAGCAAACGACCATAGCAGGCGACCATTAAGAATGGCACCCTTAGGAGCATCGGCCACCAGATTGTCGTTGGCGTCGCGACGTCCATAAAATCCGCCGTTTTCCTCGTCGACCATCTTGTTCATCCAATACGGAAGGATGTTGTCGGTCATGTTCGAGATAATCTCGTTGCGGAACTCATTTACACTCAACTTAGTCATTACAATTCTTTTTTGTCATATACTTTATTTCTGGTTGTTTCGCATTTCAACAAGCTCAGAGTTAATCTGTTTCATGCGGTCGGTAGTAAGCGGATAGAATCTGCATTACAAGCATAATCCACCAACCAGTCATTGTGGTGGCCGGAATGAAGAAAAATACCACGCTAAGCACCGCCAACACCATATTAACGTAAATAAAGGTGGTTTTCTTGCCTAAAACAACAACAATTGGCACTGCTGGAGATGGCAAAATATGTGCCGGCAAGCGAATCGAAGAGCTACCGGAAATATGCACTCAGCATCGTGGAATCGCTCTCGTCGGCCGACTTTCTGGCTCCGGAGGGGAGCAACGGCGGCTTCCTGCTTATGCACAGTGTGGGGAGCAAGCCAGCCAACAGCGATGTGGCTGTGCCTCTACACTATGCCGACTATTACTACCTTGAGGCGTTGAAGCGACTTCGCGACTGGAGTGAGAAATAGCCGGCACAAAGAGAGAATTGCCTATCGGGCCAACGGAGTACCTGACGGCTTGGTCATTCGGGCCACCAAAGGCTTCGGTGTTCCGAACTGCGGATAGCCGTCCACCCACTCGAAGCGCTGAGCACGCGGAGTGCGGCAATCGCCCATACCCGGAATGTCCTTCTGGGTGTTGCGAGCATGATAAAGGATATAGTATTCGGTACTGTCGGGCGACATGAAGAAACTGTTGTGGCCGGTACCGAATACTCCGTTTTCGGGCGACTGAGAGAACACCGGTTCGGTGCTCTTTCGCCACGAATCGGGATTAAGCAAGTCGGCATTGGCATCAGCAGTTAGCATGCCAAGGGTATAGTATTCGGTCCAGCAGCCGCTTGCCGAATAAATGATGTGAACATATTTGCCCGAAGGGTCGACCAACGGCTGCGGGCCTTCGTTGACATAAATCACATGGTCGGGCATTGAGCCATCGGCCGATTTGTAACGTCGTTCCCACTCGAATTCCGGCATCGAGATAAGCACACGCTCGCTGCCGATAGTCCATGGATTGGCCATTTCAGCGATATATATGCATTGTGTTTCGGTGTCGACGCGACGAGTCTGCCAACCCGACCACACCATATACAATTTTCCGTGATGCTTGAACAGCGAGCCGTCGATGGCCCAGTTGTTGTCGGGGTCGGTTGAAATACGGCCCTTCATCACGAATTCGCCCTCAAATGGGTCGGCATTGGCATTTTCGAGCACGTAAAGCTGATGGTTGTCGGTGTTACCATCGTCGGCCGCATAATATACATACCACTTACCGTCGATGAAGTGGATTTCCGGGGCCCAGAGATTTCGGCTGTTTGAGGGGTCGGTGGGATTCCAAATCACTTTGCACTCGCCGTGAGCCACCTGAGTGATGTCGGGAGTTCGCCACAGAGTGAGATTAGTGGCCGTGGTGTGCATGTAATAATACATTCCATCGTGGTAGATAGCCCAAGGGTCGGCACCATGGTCGGGGAAAAGCGGATTGAAGAAAGTGCTGTCGGAGGAGACAGCAAGAGTGTTGGCTGGAGCCTTACCTACATCGGCAGAGCCACCACACGAGGTGACAAGCATTGCCACAGCAGCCACAGCGGCAATAAGGAAAATTGATTTTCTCATGCTATTGGAAAATTTTGGTTAGTAAATCGAATGTAAATATAACACAAAAGCTTATAAACTCATAATTGAAGCCAACCTATGAAGGGCAATCTCACTTGTCATTTGCAAGCATTATTTGAATTTTGATGGCATTATTATACATAAAACAGACAAAAAATTTCATTTTACTAAATATATATATTAGTTTTGCAATTGAAAAAATATGATGATGCCATAATTGACTCACCAATAAAACCCACCGACAGACATTCTGGATTCAACTATATTATAAAAAATAAAAAACAATCAGATGAACCACTTTCTACGACTGACCATCACGTTGGTTTTATCGCTATTGATGTCGACGACAACAATAGCCCAGAAACGTTCCGCCTCCTTCAAGGGAGCTAACCGCCGTCCTATAAGTGCGACAGCAGTAGAGAAGAAATCCCCGACAGTTCAGTCGGCAACGTTCACACTTGCCCAGCGAGCAAAATCTAAACTCCATGATGCATCGAATCTGAAATCGGCACCGGCAATGACACCTGCCAGAGTGCTTGGTGACGGCACCACCATCTACGGTAGCCTTATCTACTCATCGAATTGGAGCAACACCGGAGCCGACTACGCCATCTACTCGTTTCCGGCATCGGCCTACGTGGCTCCAACCCGGGTAGCCGACCAGGAACTTGATGCCAACGGCGGTGGATGCTATGCCAACGGTAAGTATTACTACTTTAGCTACATCTATACCGAAGAGATGGGCTACACATTCGCCACTTTCTGCTGCTACGACTTTGCCAGCGGCACCACCACAAAGATTATACACTCTTTTATGCAGGAAACCTTCGACCAGTCGCAGATTACACACGATATGACCTACGACCCTACCACCGATACCTTCTTTGCCATCTCCTATATCAAGGAAGTGCTCTTAGAGGGCTTGCTGGAGAAGTTCTACCCGGCCATATCGACCATCGACCCCGAGAGCGGCATGGTGACACCGATAGCCCGTGTGCCTGAGATGATTGCCATTGCCGCCAACAACAGCGGCGAGCTATACGGCATCTCGAAAGGGAGCGAATCGGTCCTTTACCGTATAAACAAGACCACAGGCGACTGCGTGGAGATTGGTTCCACCGGACTGAATCCCGACTACATACAATCGGCCACTTTCGACCCTGTAACCGACAAGCTCTATTGGGCAGCAGTGATGGCCAACGGCACCACCGGCCTGTATGAGGTGAACACCAGCACCGGCGAAGCTTCGAAGATTTACGATTTTGGTGCCAACGAAGAGTATGCCGGCCTGTATATCCCCACCCCGAGTGTTGCTGACGCAGCTCCAGGCATAGTCACCGACTTTGCCGCCAACTTCGACGGTGCAAGCCTTAACGGCACCATCAGTTGCAAGGCACCAACCGCTGACTATTCGGGCAATGCACTTTCCGGCACGGTAACCGTCAAGCTCTACAAGAACGGGGCTGAGATTCTGAGCCAGGAAGTAGAACCCGGAGCGACAGTGAGCCAAAACATCGACGACATCACCGACAGCGGTGTGTATGGCTTTGCTGCAGTGGCTTCGAACGTATCAGGCGAAGGTCCACGCCTGGGACTGTCAAGATTCATCGGCATGGACGCACCGGCTGCTGTGAGCAACCTTACACTGAGTGCCGATACCGACGGTAACGCACATATAACTTGGACAGCTCCAGAGAAAGGCCGCAACGACGGCTATATCGACCCAGCGAAACTTACCTACAATGTGGTGCGCATGCCCGACAATGTGGCTGTGGCCACCGGAATCAGCGCCACTGAGTATACCGACGCTGTAGATGCTGCCACCGATAACTACTCATATATAGTTACCCCTCTGTGCGACGGCATCACAGGCCTAAGCGCCCAGACCGGCAGCGGAGTATTCGGAAACGGCACTTCTCTACCCTGCAAATTCAGTTTCGACACCAAGGCGGAATTCAACCTGTTCACCGTCATCGATGCCAACAAAGACTTCGACGCCCAGTACAACTGGGGAGGCTGGATGTATGGCCCCGACTTCAAATATACCAACAACGGCGACGACGGTTGCGCAATCTACGGCTATAGCCCCGACAATGCAGCCGACGACTGGCTCATCACTCCACCATTTGCAGTAGAAGCCGGAAAGCACTACCGTCTGACCTATACCATGTGGACCCGAGGCGACAATGAACGCCTGACAGTAACGGCAGGCAACCGCAACACCATCGAGGGCCAAAACGTAATAACCCCTACTGCCACCTACAACCACAAGGACAAGAAGGACTTTGTCCAAGAGTTCTCGGCAACCACCTCTGGCAACTACTATGTGGGCTTCCACATCACTTCCGACAAGAAGCGCTACTATCTGCTTATCGACGATATCCGCATCGATGAAGTGCCCGACCCATCGGCACCAACAGCAGTAACCGGCCTTACCGCCACAGCAGGCGATGCCGGGGCAATGAGTGCAACCATCAGTTTCACCACCCCATCACTGCAGAACGACGGCAATGCCCTTGCATCGCTCAGCGCAGTTAAGATTTTCCGCGGCAACGACAACAATGCCATAGCAACATTCGACAACCCGGCTGTGGGTGCACCACTGCAATGGGTTGACAATACTCCATCGCAAGGTTTCAACACCTATCGCGTGGTGGCATACAGTACCAACGGGCTTGCCGGAGAGAAAGCCGAGGCACGCGTATTTGTGGGCTTCGACCTGCCTGTAGCGCCCACTGAAGTAGCCCTTACCGAAACCGACGGACATCCAGTACTAAGCTGGACAGCACCACAGACCGGCATAAACGGCGGATTCATCGACCCGGCACAGCTGGTATACCGCATCATCCGAAACGACGGCACCGTGGTATCATCGAATGCCAAGGGCACCTCTTTCACCGACAAAGCGCTTAACGGTGCCACCAAGCAGTACTATCTCTATTACCAGATAATACCGATAAGCGCAGCCGGCGCAGGCGACTATGCACTGTCGAACCACATTGTGTTCGGCGAGCCTTACAGCGGCGACTTCATCGAAGAGTTCTCCGACCAGAGCGTGCAGAACGACCCATGGGTGTTAGAGCGCATCAAGGGGCGCAACCAGCTGTGGGGACTCTACAGCCAAGGCTCATCGCCGGTATGCTATCCTATCGACGACAACGGTCTCGCAGTATTCTCATCTACTTCGGGCAGCATTGGCGATGCCTCGCGCATGATATCGCCGAAAATCAACCTCACCTCGTTCGACGTACCGGTGTTCTCGTTCTTCTTCTACCACAGTCTCTCGGAAGAAGCTGAATATGCCGGCGAGCCCTACAACGACCGTCTGGTGCCGGAGCTCAAGCTTCCTTCGGGCGAATATGTATCTATTGACACCATCTATGTCGACGACCTCAACGCCGGAACCGGCTGGTATCAATATGCCTACGACCTGTCGAACTTCAAACAGTACGACTACGTGCAACTGTCGTTCCAAGGCATATCCGACATCGAACAGGACATCAGCATCGACCTGGTACAGGTTACCAGCATGACCCCATACGACCTGTCGATTTACTCATTCTCAGGTCCTACCAAGGTTAACGCCGGCAAGGATGCCACCTACAGCGTAACCGTTGAGAACCTCGGTGTACACGAAGCCAGCGGCTACAAGGTGGTGCTCTACCGCGACGGCACCGCCATACAGCAGTCGACAGCCACCTCAGCACTGCAGACCGGCCAATATGCATCGGTTGAGTTCACCGTACTCACCACAGCCGATGATGAAGGGAAGACCCTCAAGTTATGGGCTGCCATTGAATATGAGCTCGACCAAGTGGCCGACAACAACGAATCGGCAATATTCCAGACCAAGGTGATAGCCCCGCTCTTCCCCGAAGTGTACAAGCTGTCGGGCGTGGCCGACAACAACGGCAATGTAACCCTCAGCTGGAGCGAGCCCAACGCATTGCGCCACAACGACGACTTTGAAGGCTATCCCGCATTTCTCAACGATAGAATCGGCGACTACAAGATGGAAGACGGCGACGGCGGATACACCTTCGGATTCTCCGACATCTACTTCGAACATTCCGGCGACCCATGCGCATTCATGACCTTCAACCCCGCAATACTCGGCATTTCACAGATTGTACCCGAATTTGCCGCCCATTCCGGCAACCAAGTGCTCGCCGCATTTGCCGCTTGCGACGCCAACGGCACCGCAGTACAGAACGACGACTGGCTGATTTCGCCGCTCGTCCATGGCGGACAAACCATTAAGCTCTACGTGAAAACCGCCAACTACGAATGGGGACTCGAAGAGTTTGAAGTGCTCTACTCGGCCACCAGCGACAATACGTCGGCATTCAAAGCCATCGGAGGCACCCGCACTGCCCCACAGGACTGGACCGAGGTAAGCGTGGAACTTCCCGCCGAAGCACGCTACTTCGCCATCCACTGCACATCGCTCGACAAATTCATCTTCTACGTCGACGACCTTACGTTTGTAGAAAAAATTGCCGAAAACCAGTTTAACCACACCGGCTACAACATTTACCGCGACGGAGTCATCGTAGGACACACCACAGCCGGAACACAGCAATACATCGACGCCAAACTTGCAGCAGGCACCTATCGCTACCGCATAGCCGCCGTTTATGACAGCGACCGCGAATCGGGGCTCACTGAAGAGGTTGAAATCGAAGTAGGCAACAGCGGTGTGGAATCGGTAACCGCCAAGGAAACGGTAACCGTTGCCAACCACACCATCCGGGTGAGCGGAGCATCGGACAAGGCCGTGGTGGCCTGCAACACAGCCGGACAAGTTATCTACAACAGCATCGACGGAGCCGACACCCACACCATATCTGTGGAGAGCGGAGTATATATGGTTAAGGTAGGCAGCTCAGTGCACAAAGTTATAGTGAAATAAAGCCGCCAAGCGGCGAAAACCGCCACAAGCCGCGAGAGGGGGAGCCACCACACTCCCCCTCTCCGCTATTTTAAGCCCAAATCGATTGGGTATTTGCATTTTCGCGACATTTCAATACCTTTGTGGGGAAGAAGTACTCATTAACCATTCAAGAACCGACATGAAAACAATTCGCAGATTGCTTGTTATGCTGGGGCTGCTTACAGCACTATGTGCCTCGGCCACAGTTACCATCACCAACCCATTATTGTATGCCGATGTCCCCGACCCCGACGTGATTTGCGTTGGAAAGGACTATTATATGATTAGCACCACTTGCCATATGTCGCCTGGAGCTCCGATAATGCATTCGCGCGACATGAAGCATTGGCGCATAGTCAGCTATGTGTTCGATGCGCTGCACGAAAGCCCGCGTAACGACCTCAATGGCGGCAACATCTACAGCCGCGGCCAATGGGCGGCTTGCATCCGCCACCACAAAGGGCTGTTCTATGTGTTTTTCGGCACCGGCGAGAAATCGTATATCTACACCGCGGAGAATGCAGCCGGGCCATGGACCCTGCATCACCAGTTCGACGAGTATTACCACGATGCATCGCTGCTGTTTGACGACGATGGGCGCAGCTATCTGGTGTATAACGCCGGCACACTGAAAATAAAGGAATTCAACAGCACCCTCACCGGATGGAACGATGGCGGCCTCGATGCCGACCTACTTACACTTGCCGATGGGTGTCTGCTCGAGGGAAGCCATATCTACAAAATCGACGGACGGTACTATATAACAATGATATGGTGGCCGCGCGGAGGCATCCGCACCCAGCTATGTTGGCGGAGCGATAACATTCGCGGCCCGTATGAGCATCGCGTGACTCTGAGCGACGACCTTGGCTATGCCAACCACGGTGTAGCACAGGGCGGCATATGGAAAGCCCACAACGGGCGTTGGTATGCCATGCTGTTCCAGGACCACGAAGGGGTGGGCCGCATACCATGCCTGATGCCTGTCACTTGGAGCGACGGATGGCCAATGATGGGCGATGCCGAGGGGAAAGTGCCGTCTATGTTTACCATTCCGGGCATCAAGGAATCGGGCCGCACAGAAATTGCCGGCAGCGACGATTTCAGTGCCCCTACGCTTCCTTTGTTCTGGCAATGGAACCATAACCCCGACCCCACGGCATGGAGTCTGAGCGAACGTCCCGGATGGCTGCGTCTGCACACATCGGGCAAGGCTTCAAACATATTCGAGGCGCGTAATACCATCACCCAGCGCACTATAGGGCCGGCATGCACCGGTACAGCCAAATTCGACGTGAGTCACATGGCAATAGGCGACCGCGCGGGCATTGCCGCATTCTGCTCGCAGCCTGGTGAGCTTACGGTGGAGTGCACTGCCGACGGATACACCATTTCGATGGCCGACCGCCAGAAAACCATCGAAACTGCTGCCATCGCAGCCACCACCATATGGCTGCGAATGGATTGCGACTTCACCACCGACACAGCCTACTTTCTCTACAGCACCGACGGCGTCAACTTTACCCTGCTGGGCGACGGATTCCATATGATTTTCAGCATGGACCACTTCACCGGCAACAAATTCGCGCTGTTCAACTACTCCACCGGCACCGCAGGCGGATATGTCGACATCGACAGCTTCGAGCTAAAGGTAAGCGACACCCCCACCAACTATACCAACCGCTGGAGCGCCGACAAAGCTGCAGAATGGGCCAAAAGCAATCCCTGGTTCTGCGGAGTGAACTACATACCGGCATATGCCGTTAACTACACCGCCATGTTCGACAAATCGTCGTTCAATCCCGAAGCCATCCGCAGCGAACTGGCACTGATGAAGAACCTTGGAATGAACTGCGTGCGCTTTGTGATGCAGGAAGCTGTATGGGCCGACGACCCCGACTATTTCATCGCCACTCTCGACCGTTTTCTTACTTTGTGCGACGAAGCCGGAGTGAAAGCCATGCCGATATTCTTCGACGACTGCATATTCGGCACCAACAACAATCCCACCACCGGGCTACAGCCCAAGCCGCTCGAGGGATGGTATGCCTGGAACTGGAGTCCATCGCCCGGAACGACAAAGGTGGTTGACCCACGCCATCATGCCGAACTCGAACGATATGTGAAGCAAGTGATGCAGCACTTTGCCACCGACAGCCGCATAATGCTGTGGGACCTGTATAATGAGCCAACCAACAACATCTACGGCGAGCACTCATGGCCGTTGCTTCGCAAAGTATTCAGTTGGGCACGCGAGATAAACCCATCGCAACCCATCTCGGCCGCAATGTGGAACGACAATGCCCGTCTTAACAGTTTTCTGGCCTGCAACAGCGATGTTATCACCTTCCACGTGTATGCCAACGCCGAAGGCACCCGTAAATGGATTGACCGCGCACTGAGCCACGGACGTCCGGCAATATGCACCGAATGGATGAACCGCCCGGTGGGCAGCACCATCGGAGAGTGCCTGAGCCTGTTTGCCGACAGCAACGTAGGGTGTATGCTCTGGGGGCTGGTGAACGGACTGACGCAGACACATCTGCCCTGGGGACATCGTCCCGAGCATGGAGCATATGGCGGCGTATGGCAGCACGACATATACCGCGGCGACCATAGCCCATACAATCCTGCTGAAACACAGCAGATAAAGGAAGTGATAGAAAACATGAACCGCTAAGAGAATATGCTTGGCATATTATGCAATAAAGGCATTACTTCGAGATAATTGAGTTTTCGATGCATAATTTTGAAATTTTATAAATGCTGAATTTTGTTTATATGCCAAGTATGTATATCTTTGTAGTGTCGGATACCAAAATTTACCGGAAAAGCATACATTCGTTTTAGCCCCATGGATGTAGATAAAGCTACTGTGTAATTCCGATCTGGTATTATATTTTTTGTACATCAACGATGAGAAAAATAAAGGTAGGTATTATCGGTGTAGGACGAATGGGCGAAATGTACCTGAACGAAATGCTCAAGAGCGAGCAATGGGAGATTGTGTACATTTGCGACTTGTCGCCTATCTCACGTGAAAAGGCAAAAGAAAAATCACCTGGCTCGAAGTTGATTGAAGATGAGGATATCATTTTCAACGACCCGGAGATACAGGTGGTGGGGTTATTTACGCTTGCAGACGCACGTCAGAAACAAATCCGGAAGGCCATAGCAGCCGGCAAGAACATCATAGCCGAAAAGCCGCTGGCATATAGCCTTAAGGACGAATGGGAAATAGCTGACTTGATTGAGGCCACTCCACTATTAGCCACAGTTAACCTGTACCTTCGCAATGCGTGGTACACCAACATGCTGAAGCAAATATCGGAATCGGGCGAGCTTGGTGAGCTTGCCATAATACGCATATGCCACATGACGCCCGGCCTGTCGCCCGGCGAAGGACATGAATACGAGGGCCCGGCATTCCACGACTGCGGTATGCACTACGTTGACATTGCCCGCTACTTTGCCGGCTCAGAGTTCAAGACCGGCCATGCCCAGGCAGTGCGGATGTGGAGCTACAAAGACCCATGGTGGCTACAGTGCCACGGCACGTTTGAGAACGGCATAGTGTACGACATCACCCAAGGATTTGTGTACGGGCAGCTGTCGAAAAACCAGACCCACAACTCGTATATGGAGCTTATAGGCACCAAAGGTGTGGTTAGGATGACCCATGACTTCAAGACCGCAGTTGTCGACCTTCGCGGTGTTACACGCACCGAACGCATCGAGCGGCCACACGGAGGGAAGAACATCGACAAGCTGTGTGCATCGATGGCCCGTTCGCTCGACACCGGAGTGAGAGACAAGAACATGCCGATATTCCGCGATTCGGTGATAGCCTCCGACTTTGCATGGCGAATGCTCGAAGACAGCCGCCAGCACGACTTACCCTGCATAGGCAACCTTAAGACCCTCGACGAGATTCATTATCGGCGAGCACATATGACCGACGGATATGGGTTGCTGAAGAAAAGATAACTAATAACCCAAACTATAACAATTATGACAAATTTACTGTTTCTTGGCAATCTGGGCACTGGTGAAATCATCATCATTGCACTGGTGTTGCTGCTCCTGTTCGGAGGAAAGAAAATTCCCGAGTTGATGCGCGGCATCGGAAAAGGTGTACGTAACTTCAAGGAAGGGATGAACGAGATAGAAAAAGATATCAACAAAGATGTAGAAGCCTCTGATAAAAAATAACTCAAACTGATTAACTTTAAACGAAACGATTTATGGAAAAAGACATGTCAAGACGCTCGTTCCTGAAGACCGGTACAACAGCTGCTATCGGCTTGTCGATGGTTCCGGGCGCAATCTTTGGTGCGAAGAAAGACTCAAAGAAGAAAAAAGCCGCCAAGAAGGATAAAATCAAACTTCTGGGCGTAGGTATCGGTGGCCGCGGCGCAAGCGTATTGCGCGGGCTGGTAAAGACCGGCAAGGTGGAGATAATCGGCCTTTGCGACGTTGACTGGAAATATGCCGGCCACGTATTCGAAGAGCATGAGAAAAACTTCCCCAACCTGAAGAGATACAACGACTACAAGAAGATGTATGCTGAGCTTCTCGACCAGGCCGATGCAGTGATGTGTGCAACAGCCGACCACACTCACGCCATCATCTGTGCTGAAGCAATCGCAGCCGGCAAGCACGTGTACTGCGAAAAGCCTCTTACCCACACAGTTTACGAATCGCGTCTGCTCACCAAGCTCGCTGCCAAGCACAGAGTAGCTACCCAGATGGGTAACCAGGGTGCATCGGGCGAAGGTGTACGCAAAATCTGCAACTGGATATGGAATGGTGAAATCGGTGAAATCAAAAAGGTAGAAACCTTCACCGACCGTCCAATATGGCCACAGGGTTTGGAACGTCCGGAAGAGACACCGGCAGTGCCCAGCACACTTAACTGGGATGCCTTCATCGGCCCGGCTCCAATGCGTCCATACAACCCAATCTACACACCATGGAACTTCCGTGGCTGGTGGGATTTCGGTACAGGTGCCCTTGGCGATATGGCTTGCCACATTCTTCACCCAGTGTTCAAGGCACTTAACCTGAAATATCCTACAAAGGTTCAGGGAACATCGACATTGCTGTTGAGCGAATCGTGCCCGAACGCTGAATATATTAAATATACCTTCCCTGCACGCGACAACATGCCAAAGGTAGCCATGCCGGAAGTAGAGGTATATTGGTACGACGGTGGCTTGATGCCAGAACGTCCGGTACAGTTGCCAAACGGCAAGAACCTGAACGTATCGGGTGGTGCAGCCATCTTCTACGGCACCAAGGATATCCTTATCTGCGGATGCTATGGTGTTGACCCATATCTGCTCTCAGGCCGTAACCCTGAAGTACCGAACCTGTGCCGCGAAGTAGAGAACAACGACCACCAGGCCGACTGGGTACGTGCATGTCTGGAAGATCCAGATGAACGCATACCATCGGAATCCGACTTCCAGTTTGCCGGACCGTTCAACGAAATGGTAGTGATGGGCGTGAATGCAGTTCGTCTGCAAGGCTTGAACCAGGAACTCGAATGGGATGGCGAAAAGATGGAATTCACCAACATTCCAGCCGATGCAGTGGTTAAGTCGGTAATCAAGGACGGCTTCAGCATCAAGGATGGCCACCCGACATTCAACAAGACATGGACCGAACCAGTTAACGCACGCAAGTTTGCAGCCGAATTGGTACGCCACACTTACCGTGAAGGCTGGGTACTTCCGGAAATGCCAGAATAAAGAGAATTAACCAATAAAAATTTTTGATAACAAGTAATCATGAAGAAAATTCTTTTAGGCGCAGCAATAGTAGCTGCATTTGGCCTCGTATCGTGCGGCGGCAGCCAGAAACAAGAAGCTGCAGCAGCAGAAGACAGTGTAGCAGCACCTGCATACACAGTTCTTGAGAAGGACACTGTAGATTTGAGCAAGCTCGCTGTTGACTCAGAAGGTTACATTGTGCTGTTCGACGGCAAATCGCTCGAAGGATGGCGCGGCTATGGCAAGGACACTATTCCTGCACGCTGGACAATTGAAGACGGCTGTCTGAAATTCAACGGCACAGGCATGGGAGAAGGCCAGGTAGGCGACGGTGGCGACATCATCTTTGCTCACAAGTTCCAGAACTTCGAACTCAAGTTTGAATGGAAGGTAGCCAAGGGAAGCAACTCGGGCGTATTCTATCTTGCACAGGAAGTACAGACAGAAAAAGACGGCAAGACCCAGATTGAGCCTATCTATATTTCGGCACCAGAATACCAGGTACTCGACAATGCCAACCACCCCGATGCAAAATTGGGTAAGGACGGCAACCGTCAGTCGGCATCATTGTACGACATGATTCCAGCCAAGCCACAAAACCAGAATCCTTACGACCAGTGGAACGAAGGTTCAATCATGGTTTACAAAGGCACAGTGGTTCATGGCCAGAACGGTGAGAACGTAGTTGAATATCACCTGTGGACACCACAATGGACCGAAATGCTTCAGGCAAGCAAGTTCAGCGAGGAAAAATGGCCGTTGGCATATGAATTGCTGAACAACTGCGGTGGCGAAAACCACGAAGGTTATATCGGCTTCCAGGATCATGGCGACAACGTATGGTTCCGCAACATCCGTGTTAAGATTCTTGACTAATCAAAACAGCTAATTAACTCTTATGAGAAGTTTGCTTCTTAATATAGCAGTCGGTGCCCTGGTGGCACTGACTGCTTGTTGCACAGATAAATGTGCCGAGAACAATGAGGCCAAGAAGGATATGGGCCTGCAGCTCTATTCGATTCGTGAACTCATAGGCGACTCAGCCAAGTTTGCCGAGAACGGTGCTGCCGTACTCGATTCGCTTGCCAAGCTTGGTTACACCGAAGTGGAGACCGCCAACTACAACAATGGCAAAATCTACGGTATGGAGCCGGAAGCTTTCAAGGCAGTAGTGGAAAACGCCGGGCTGAAGGCAGTATCGACCCACACCACCTATCGTCTGAGCGACGAGGAAGTGGCCAAAGCTGACTTTACCGAAGCAATGAAGTGGTGGGACCAGTGCATCGCTGCCCACAAGGCTGCCGGTATGGAATACATTGTGGCTCCTTCCATGCCAACACCGGCAACAGTAAAGGACCTCGATGTATGGTGCGACTATTACAACCAGGTGGGAAAGAAGTGTGCCGATGCAGGCATGAAGTTCGGATATCACAACCACTCGTTTGAATTTACAAAAATCGAGGACCAGGTGGTATTCTACGACTACATGATAGAGCACACCGACTCGGCTTACGTGTTCTTCGAAATGGACGTATACTGGGCTTGCATGGGCAAGGCATATCCGGTTGAATACTTCAAGAAGTATCCGGGCCGATTCCGTCTGCTTCACATCAAGGACCACTACGAGATAGGCCAGAGCGGCATGGTTGGCTTCGACGCCATCTTCAACAATGCCGAGACTGCCGGTCTTGAGCACTTGGTGGTAGAGCTCGAAGGCACTACCAGCGGCGACATCATGAAGGGCGTTGGCGAATGTGCCGAGTACCTGAAGAATGCCCCGTTCGTAAAGGCAACTTACAGCAAATAATCAACTGCAATATAAATAATGCCCGGTTAAAAGGCTGGGCATTATTTGTTTTTGCTAAACCGTCAACAACCCGATAATCAGAACTTATAATGAAACGCATCTTATTTCAATCAATCATAGCAGTGCTCGCCCTTACGGCAATGCTTATGCCGGTTGAAGCCCAGGCTGCAGGGAAAAAGCAGATTGGGCTGCAACTCTATTCGGTGGGCAACCTCATAGGCGACTCAGCCAAATTTGCACAGAACGCTCCAAAGGTGCTTGCAGAGATAGCCAAGATGGGCTACACCGATGTGCAGCCCTCGTATGCCAGCTATCGCGACGGCAAGATTTACGGTATGCAGCCCGAAGCATTCAAGGCAGTGGTAGAGCAAGCCGGGCTGAAGTGCACCTCGACGCATGCCGGACGAAGCCTTAACAAGAAGGAGATTGAATCGGGCGATTTCAGCGAAGCTCTGAAATGGTGGGACAAATGTATAGCCACCCACAAGGCTGCCGGAATAGAATATGTGGTGATACCGAGCATGCCAGTGCCCACAACGCTAAGCGAGCTTGAGGTGTGCTGCCGCTTCTACAATGAAGTGGGACAGCGTTGCCGCGAAGCCGGCATAAAATTCGGCTATCACAACCATTCGAGCGAATTTGTGAAGATTGAGGGCACATTGATGTACGACTATATGCTCGAGCACATCGACAGCGAGAACATGTTCTTTGAGATGGATGTGTACTGGGCAGTAATAGGCAAGGCGAGCCCAGTCGACTATTTCAACAAATATCCTGGACGTTTCACCATACTCCATATCAAGGACCGCCGTGAAATAGGCCAAAGCGGCATGGTGGGCTTTGATGCCATCTTCAACAACGCCAAGACAGCAGGAATGAAGCTGTATATGGTTGAGATGGAAGCCAGCACCAGCGGCGATATGCTTCAGGGCGTGCGCGAAAGCATCGAGTATCTGAAGAAAGCCCCGTTTGTAAAGAAAACGTATCTGAAATAATCCCCGCCCGAGGCAAAGGGCGTAGCCGGCGGCACAGTGCATCCGGAAACCATAGATAATAAAAAGCATATGTCAACCGAAAACAAGCATAACGACGACGAAGAGGAAGAAGAAGGCGGGATGACCTTTTGGGACCATCTCGAAGTGCTCCGCTGGGCCATATTCCGCATAGGAATATACATGGTGGTGAGCTTTGCAGTGGTGTTTGTGTCGATGCCTTACATCTTCGACCAGTATATCCTTGCACCCACCAGCGGTGATTTCTTTGTGTATCGCTGGCTCGACGAAATCAGCCATGGGCTACTGAACTTCGGAGGCGACTTTAAGGTGGATATCATCAACATCAACGTAACGTCGCAGTTCATGACCCACATAAGCACCTCGCTGTATCTGGCAGTGGTGCTTGCATTCCCCTACATAGTGTTCGAGCTATGGCGGTTTATCCGGCCGGCACTGTTCGACAACGAGCTGAAGAACGTGAAGATGGCCTTTATGGGAGGCACGCTGATGTTCTATCTGGGCTGTGCTGTGGGCTATCTGCTGGTGTTCCCGTTCACATTCCGGTTTCTCACCACCTACGAGCTGAGCGCCTCAATCGTGAACCAGATTAACCTGTCGTCGTATATCGACAACTTCATCATGCTCATCATGGTGATGGGCATAGTGTTTGAGATGCCGTTGGTGGCATGGCTGCTGTCGTGTCTGGGATTAATCAACAAAGCGATGCTGAAGAAGTATCGCCGACATGCCGTGGCCATCCTGATGGTTCTTGCCGCCCTGATTACGCCATCGGGCGACCCGTTCACCATGATGCTGGTGTTCGTTCCGCTCTACATGCTGTATGAGCTGTCGATAAAGGTGGTAAAGAAACGCCAGAGCGACGATGAGGATGAAGAAGAAACCTCAACCGCCTTGACAACCAAAGACTAAGAGCCATCAGCCTGTATTAGGAGGCAAAACAACGTATAATTGTGGTGAATAACCGTAATTCCTCGGTTAATCACCACAATTTGTTTTTGTTAGACACTTTCTATTATATTTGCAACATTGAATGAAACCTATACATTATTGCTTATTGTCAATCCTAATTACAGAAACAAGAGATGATTAAAAGATTTATCACCAACATTCTACTTGGCACAATTGCAGCATTTTGCGCCTTGCCGGCACAATCGGGCACATTTGTGGGCGAGCGGTCGGATTTCCGCGACGAAACAGTGTATTTTACGATAACCACCCGTTTCTATGACGGCGACCCAAAGAACAATGTGCTGTGCTGGGACAACACAGGCGAACAGATAAGAACCAATGACCCATGCTGGCGCGGCGACTTCAAGGGGCTTATCGAGAAACTCGACTATATCAAAGCTCTTGGATTTACAGCCATATGGATTACGCCTGTGGTGCAGAATGCATCGGGCTACGACTATCACGGCTACCATGCCATGGACTTCTCGAAGGTTGACCTCCGCTACGAAAGCCATATCGACCAAGGTTCGGACGAGGATGTTACATTCCAGAGCCTAATCGATGCAGCGCATGCCAAGGGGATGAAGATTATACTCGACATTGTGCTGAACCACACCGGCAACTTCGGCGAGGAACACTTATGCAAACTATTCACCCGCAGCAACAAAATCTGCAATCAAGCGTTGATAACGGCATCTATTATTCCGGAAGAGAGCAAGCTCGGGGCCGACTACAACGACGTGAAAGGCTCAATGCAGCATAGTCGTCGCCTGTCGTGGATGAAAAACATCAACGGAGAGAACCTCGACACCCACAACTACTGGCATCATCTGGGCACCAATTGGAACTGGGACTACCCATCACGTTGGTGGGGCCAGATTGCAGGCGACTGCGTTGACCTGAACACCGAGAACCCTGCCGTGAGCCAATATTTGGTGGAGTGCTACGGCAAATTCATCGAGATGGGCGTTGACGGCTTCCGTATCGACACCACCGGCCACATTTCACGCCTTACGTTCAACACCTCGTTTATTCCGCAGTTTCTGGAACTGGGCGAGCAATACAAATCGAAACGCCTTAACCAATGCCCGTTCTACATGTTTGGCGAATGCTGTTCACGCTACAGCCAAGTGACATATCGCGACCAGCCCAACTTGTCGCCCTACTTCTACACTTGGCAATCGCCTGAAGACATCCTCGATAATTGGGAATACGATGCATCGTGGTGGGACGAACAGGTGATTTTTGAGACGACCGAGCCAGTGGGCAACATGGAGTTGTGTCTTGAGGAACCGAGCGTAAAAAAGACATCGAACAACGTGTATATGGAAAACGGAGCATGGCACGAACCCGACTACACCGAATCGTCGGGCTTTAACGTCATCGACTTCCCTATGCACTACAACTTCAACAATGCCTCAAACGCAATACGGATAGCCAAGGAAGGCGACTCGTACTATAACGACGCAACGTATAACTTGGTATACGTAGACTCACATGACTATTCACCGCAAGATTATATCCGCTTTAACGGCGGCACCGAGCAATGGGCCGAGAACCTGTCGCTGATGTTCACCTTCCGCGGCATCCCATGCATCTACTATGGCTCGGAGGTTGAATTCCAGAAAGGAAAGAAAATAGACAACGGCACCATCGGCCCGCTGTCTGAAACCGGCCGTGCATATTTCGGCCAATATCTTGAAGGAGACGTTACAGCGAGCGACTTCGGCAAATACTCCGCCTCGGGGAACGTAGCCACAACGCTTAACGGCGACCTTTCGCAGCACATTCGCCGCCTGAATCTTATCCGTGCAGCAGTTCCGGCATTGAGGAAGGGGCAATACACATTCGACGGCTGTACAGCGAGCGGCGGCTATGCCTTCAAGCGCGCCTACAAGGAAAGCTATGCACTGGTTGCATTGAACGGCGGCGCCACATTCAGCGACGTTCCGGCAGGCAACTACGTTGATATAGTAACCGGAGAGTCGTACAGCCCCAGTAACGGCACCATCACTGTCAGCGCACCCACCAACAAGGGCCAGCTTCGTGTTCTGGTAAAGGACTGGAGTGGCGGAAAAGTGGGCGAAGACGGCCAATTCATCTACACCACCACTCCAGTGGCCAAAGGTGGCGAGGTAACATTCACCGACCCTGGAGCGACATTCTGGTATGGACCAGATGATGCACTGGGCAGACCAATGGTAACTCTGTCGAATGAAGGAGGAAAATTCAAGACCGACTTCATCACAATAACAGCCGCGCTTAATGAAATAGCTACCGAAGGATGGGTTAAAGTGGGCGACGGAGCCCGTATGGACCTCACACCGGGCAATCCAGTCAACATCACCATAGGTGCCGACATGAACTATGGCGAAAGCATAGAACTCACATGGGAAGCAACGGGTGACGGCAATACGACAACTGGCAGTGCCACCTACACCAAGGCCGACCCGAACTCTGCTTTCACTATTTATGTAACCTCCGACACTGCACCTTACTTCTACATATGGCATACCAGCGAATCGGGCACAACAGAGCTAAACGGAGTCTGGCCGGGCAAACAACTTGATAAATCGGTGGAAATAGACGGACGCACATTCTACTATTACACCGTCTACGATATAGAATCGGTAAACTTCATATTCAACAACGGTGAAGGCCGCCAGACGTCCGACATAAAGAACGTTAGCGAGGACAGCTATTATGAATGGGATGGCAACAGCGGCTACACACAGCTTTACGACGTTGAATATGTGGATGGGCCGGCGGTAAAGGTGACACCACGCGGAGGCAACTTCGTTGGAACCGTCGATGTTAAGCTCGCCGCCAACAGCATCACCACATCGGCATGGTACAAAATTGGAGATGTTGGCACCACCGTAAACTTCACTGATCCAGTCACCGTCACTCTCGGTGCCGACATGGCCGATGGCGAATCGGTTACCGTATATTGGGGAGCATCTAATGCCAAAGAGACGAGAACCGGACATGCGACATTCACCAAAACCGCAGCACCAACAGAACATGTCGTCAGAATCTTCTTCGACAATTCGCAATCGAAATGGTCGAATGTCAATGCATACATTTATCTCACACAATGCCTTGGCCCGTGGCCTGGAACGGCAATGACGCTTGACAGCGAAACCGGCATGTACAGCCTCACATTCACCACTACAGAGGACCCGTCGACCCTGTTTGTGATTTTCAACAACGGTTCAGGGATTCAGACCGGCGACAATGTTGTGGTTCGCCACAACGGCATCTATAACACGAAAGGCGATACCGGAGCCACCGGCGTGGAGAGCCTACAGATTGACCGTGACAATCAGCCGGTTGAAATCTACAATCTTCAGGGCATCAGAGTAGAGAACCCGCAACATGGATGTATCTACATAGTCAAGCAAGGCAGCAAATCGGCATTGCGCCGATTGTAAGCGGCATTGTGACATCGTAAACAGCGAAGCCTCGGCCATAATGGTCGGGGCTTTTTCATGTATCGATTAACTTGATTAATGAAAATGCCGATAGATGAATGGAGATTGATTTTATTTAACAAAAGGGCGGAAGGTTTTTTTGTGATTTATAGAGCAATAGCAGTATCTTTGCAAATCATACATATCACTGAATGCTGACCAAGATAATAAAGGAGACAGAAATAGAGGCTTTGCGTAAGGTATTAGCCGAGAGCGAGCGTATAGTAATCACATGCCATGTGTCGCCCGACGGCGATGCAATAGGGTCGTCGCTGGCGCTGTATCATCTGCTTCGCGACCTTGGCAAGAATGTAAACGTCATAACACCGGACATGCCGTTGCTTAGCCTTCGGTTTCTGCAAGGATGGAAGGAAATAATCCCGTTTACGAAATATGGCGACTTCGGGACTCAGCTCATCCATGATTCCGACCTGATATTCTGCCTCGACTTCAATTCGCTTTACCGAGTTGACCGGATGCGCGACACTTTGATGGCATCGAAGGCACGTAAGGTATTGATTGACCATCATCTTGGGCCGGAGCCTTTTGCAGATGTGATGATATCGTATCCGAAGATGTCGTCGACGTGCGAGCTACTGTTTCGAGTGATATGCCGTCTTGGGCTGTTCAACGAGGTATCACGCACGTGTGCCGAGTGCATCACCACCGGGATGATGACCGATACCGGCAATTTCTCGTACAACTCCAACAATCCCGATTTGTATATCATCTTGTCGGAGCTGATAAAGAAGGGCGTCGACAAGGACCGCATCTACACCCTTGCCATGAACACCAGCTCGGAGGACCGAGTGCGGCTGCTTGGCTATGCCATGAGCGAGAAGATGAAGGTGTTTCCTGAATATAAGGCAGCTCTGATAACGCTTACGCAGGACGAGCTTCAGCGCTTCAACTATCGGAAGGGCGACACAGAGAGCCTTGTCAACATACCGTTGAGCATTCCGGAGGTGCAGTGGTCGGTGTTTATGCGAGAGGAGCCTGAATATATAAAGGTATCGGCTCGGTCGCAGGGCGAGTTTGCGGTGAACCGTCTGTGTGAGACATATTTCAGCGGAGGAGGCCACAAGAATGCAGCCGGAGGCGAATACCGAGGCAGTATGCAGCAAGCCATCGACACGTATATGTCGATACTTGACACATTGAAGAAATAACATCGAAAAAAACATAGAATATCCATTAGACAATGAAAGTTAGACTACAAAGCATCAATACCCTAATAGCAGCATTTGCAGCAGCGCTGATGATGAGTACAACATCGTGCTCCGACAACAAGAGCTATGCCGAATATCTCGAGGACGAGCAGAAGGCCGTTAACCTGTATCTGTCGGACCATCGAGTGATAGCCGAGATACCGGCCGATACGGTGTTTGAGTATGGCGAGGATGCACCGTTCTATCAGCTTGACGAGGACGGGAATGTGTTTATGCAGGTAATAGAGCCGGGCGACCGTGAGAATAACCGCGTGAAGGACGACCAGGAGATATATTTCCGATTTACACGCCGTAGCCTCATCAGCCTTGCCAATTACGGTACAGCAGCCGAGGAAGGAAATGCCGACGACATGGGATATGGCTCTATGTCGTTCAGATATAACAACTATACGTTGGAGTCGACATCGCAGTATGGCTACGGCATCCAGATGCCGTTGGCTTATCTGGGCATCGATTGCGTGGTTAACCTTATTGTAAAGTCGCAATACGGATTCTCAGAAGAGATTGCCAATGTGATTCCGTATCTTTACCGCATACGCTACTACAAGGGGAAGATTTGACCTTAAGATATAGCATAATAACCTGATTAACACCTATTTTATAATAGTAAAAGAAATAAAATTATGTCGCTCATCAAATCGATTTCCGGAATACGAGGCACCATAGGCGGTGCTTCCGGCAATGGGCTTTCGCCCCTTGATATCGTAAAGTTTGTGTCGGCCTATGCAGAATTTATCCGCACAGCCACGACTAAGACGTCGAATGTAATAGTAGTAGGCCGCGATGCGCGCCTGTCGGGTGGCATGGTGGAACGTCTGGTGGTGGGCACGCTGATGGGGATGGGCTTCGATGTTGTCAACATCGGGCTTGCATCGACACCGACCACTGAGATAGCTGTAGTTGATGAAAACGCCTGTGGCGGCATCATACTGACAGCGTCGCACAATCCACGTCAATGGAATGCACTGAAGCTGCTTAACGACCGTGGTGAGTTCCTGGATGCCGAGCAAGGGCGGAAGGTACTCGAGATAGCCGCAGCCGAGAGCTTTGCATATGCCGATGTTGATTCGCTTGGGCACGAATATGTTAACACCACCTATAACCGGAAGCACATCGACAAGGTACTGGCTCTGAAACTTGTTGACCGCGATGCCATTGCCGCAGCCAACTTCACTGTTGCCGTTGATGCCGTTAACTCAGTGGGTGGAGTGGTAATACCACAACTACTTGAAGCACTGGGAGTTAAGAATATAATAAAACTATACTGCGAACCTACCGGCAACTTCGGGCACACCCCCGAGCCGATACCCGAGAACCTGACCGACATAGCGTCGCTGATGAAGGAAGGGAAGGCCGATGTGGGGTTTGTTGTCGACCCGGACGTAGACCGTCTGGCCATCATCATGGAGAACGGCGAATTCTTTGTTGAGGAGTATACGCTTGTTTCGGTGGCCGACTATGTGCTGAGCCATACACCCGGCTCGACGGTGTCGAACCTGTCGTCGTCGCGAGCATTGCGAGATGTGACCAATGCGCATGGCTGCCAATACACAGCAGCAGCCGTCGGCGAGGTGAATGTAGTGACCGAGATGCGCCGCACCGGTGCCGTGATAGGCGGTGAAGGCAATGGCGGGGTAATATATCCCGAATGCCACTATGGGCGCGATGCCCTCGTTGGTGTGGCACTGTTCCTGACACTGCTGGCCAAGAGCGGCAAGAAGGTGAGCGAGCTGAAGAAGGGGTATCCGCCGTATGAGATAGCGAAGACCAAGGTAGAACTTACCCCCGACATCGATGTCGACAAGATTCTTGCGGCAGTGAAGGAGAAATACAGCCATGAGCAGATAACCGACATCGACGGCGTTAAAATCGACTTTGCCGACAGTTGGGTGCATCTGCGCAAGAGCAACACCGAGCCAATCATCCGTATCTATGCCGAAGCCCATACGATGGAGAAGGCCGAAACGCTTGCTGCCGACATACGCAAGGTAATCAACGAACTGGCCTAAGGCACAGCGTCGCGGGATAATAAAAATTGTGAATAACTCGGCCGTGACAGTTAATAAATTGTCGGCGGCCGATGTTGTCAATACGGTTGGGAATCACTACCTTTGCAAAGAGCGGGGTGGGATGAATGCCTCACGAACGACAAAAGACGAAAACATAAAAATTAGATACATCTAATGGAAATAACAGGTAAAATCATCGTAAAGCTGCCACTTGCATCGGGCACCTCGAAGGCCGGCAACGAATGGCACAAGCAGGAATATGTGCTCGAGACGCTCGAGAGCTTTCCCAAAAAAGTACATTTCGATTTCTTCGGCGAGAAGGCCGACCAGTATCCACTGAATATAGGCGACGTGATACGTTTGTCGTTCGACATCGAGAGCCGCGAATACAATGGCCGCTGGTATACCAGCATCCGAGGCTGGAAAGCAGAAGCCGCAAGTGCACCGACTCCAGGCCAGACTGTAACTCCGCCTGCAGCAGCTGCAGCACCGGCTCCACAGACTGCAGGTACACCCGTACCTCCGGCAGCTAACCCGGTTGACATGGGCTTTGCCGCAACAGCTGAGGAGACCGACGACCTGCCGTTCTAAGACATCATCGACGGCATGCCTTGAGGCTTTAGGGTCTTTACTCACATAGGGTCCCTAAAGCCTTTTTTGCAGATAATCATCGGCAGAAGATTGAGCAAAGCCCGTAATTAAAACAGAGAGCTCCATAAGCCCTATATCATGACCATTTAACCGATAATCACATGAAACGAATCACAACGAAAACATTATCGTGCCTTGCATTGGCCTTATTGTGCGGCTGGCTGAGCGGTTGCCGGCAAGAGGTGTCGCAACTCGAGGCATTGAACAAGCAAGCCACAAGTGAATACGAGCAGCCCATACGCCCCGGCGGAGTGGACGGGCAGCCGTTCTGGAACATCAATGCCAAGAAGTTCATCTATGCACCGGTGCTCGGCTTCGGCAGCGTGGAAGGCGCCGAGGCTTACCGTTGCGAGGTGCTGGTGGGCGATTCTGTGGCCTACAAGTGGGAGAGCGCCGACACGTGTGTGTCGCTCGCCGGAAGATGGGCGTCGCTGCCGGTTGGCAAGGTCGATGTAGCCTTCACCGCTCTTGATGGCACGGGTGAAGCCATCGGCGAGCCCCAACGGCGGACGATGTGGCGCGACTACCCGTTCAGCGCACCCTACCCCGATGCTGCACGTCCCTATCGCGAGGCAGCCATCAAGGGGGCACTGTTTGTGCACAACATTGGTGCCATACGCCATTGGCTCACTCACACCGAGCCCGACATGAGTTTTGAGAACAACACCTATGCGTGCAAGATAATAGGGGCTACAGTGCGATTGGAGTGTCTGCTGGCGCAGTTGATGCCGGCAGTGGCCGACGATGCCCTTGCCATAGCGCGCAATGCAGCCGATTGCCTGATGCGCATCAGCCAGCCCGCCGATGCACCGCTGGCCTACTTCCCTCCCACCTACTATCTTGAGCCCGAGGCGAAGGACGGCTGGCCTCACCATGTGTATGAAATCAACCGTGGCAAGACCATGTATCTGGAGGCAGCAGCCGCAGCCGAGGCGTTTCTCGACATGTACGAGGCCTCCAAGGAGGAGAAATATAAAGAGCATGCGCTGAACATCCTCGGCACGTACCGCCGCACCCAGAATGCCGACGGCTCGTTCCCGATAAAGGTTGACATAGCCACCGGCAAGGCCACCGATGCCGCATGCTGCACCCCAGCCCCGCTGCTGTGCCTTGTTGAGCGGGTGCGCACGAGCTATGGAGTGAGCGACTTCGACGAGATGGCCGCCAAGGCAGAGAAGTGGATGATGGACAACACCATGAAGAGCTTTAACCTCACCGGCCAGTTTGAAGACCAGCGGATGGAGGACTTGAAGCCGTATCAGAACCTCACCAACTGCACAGCGAACGACTTTGCCGACTATCTGCTGAACAAGAACGAGCTGAGCGATTCCGAGCTGGCAGCAGCCATCGAGCTGGTGCGCTTTGCCGAGGACCAGTTTGTGCATTGGGAGCTGGCTGCCGACGAGAACGGGTTCGGCCGCGAGCTGACGCCATGCGTCCATGAGCAATACTTCTACGAGACACCTGTTGATGCCAGCTGTGCCGAGACGGCAGGCTCGTTTATGGGCATCTACCGTCGCACCAGCGATGAACTTGCGCTGGAGAAGGCAAAAGCGCTGCTGAATGCAGTGACGAGGGCGCAGAACATCACCAACGGGCAGATTCCCACCACGTGGGAGTTCAATTCAGGGCAATGGGACTATAACCGGACGTTCTGGCCCAACTGCACGTATGCGTGCGTGGTGCGTCTGCTGGCGATGGCCGAGCTGCTGGGCGAATAACGGGCGAATCTAATTGCGAAGATAGTTGTCGATGGTTACGAAGCTGATGCCGGTAATCATCGACAGCGTTTTTTCAGAGGGGTCGACGAGGATGTTAATGTGTTTGGGGAGCCTGAGCAGCGGCAAATCGTCGTGATGGTCGGTAACGAGAGCTTCGAGCGAGGCGTTGTGAGCCTCGAGCCATTTGACGGCACGACCGAGTTTCACCTCGCCTCGGCATTCGGTCATTTGAGATGCATCGGAGGGTGTTTCGGTGGCACATACTCCGTCGAAGCCCATCCGGCGGGCAAATTCGGCGGCATAGCAGCTTGGGGCGGCAGTTGCCAGCATGGTGAGCCATCCCTGGGAGTGCCAACGGCTTAACAGAGCCATTGCGCGAGGGTCGACGTGAGCCAGCAGGGTTTCGATGAAGGCATCGAGAGCTGCGGAGTCCAAGTCGGGGAGTGTGAGACGCATCAGGTGCTGCTTCATAGTGAGGTGACTCACGAAATGGAGACGGCGGAGCGCGATGTGGCAAAGCAGAGCAGCGAGACGGGCAAGGCGGCCACGCCTGAAGAGCACGCCCATCATGTGTCGGGCGTAAAGCCTCAGCGAGTTGTCGGCTAATAACGAGTTGTCGAGGTCGAAGATGGCTGCTTTCATTTGTGCGAAGGTTTTAAGTCGGCCGACCAAGGGAATCGCACCAGCACGTGGTGAGGTAGCAGGCAGTAGTTGGCAGTGATTAGCGGATGCTTCATTGTGGAGGCAATGACGGCAATTCGGATGTCGGCATCGGGGTTTATGGTCTTCAGAGCGGCGACGATACGTGCTGCAGTGAGGCCAGTGTCGATGGCGTCGTCGACAACGAGGATTCTGTGGCTTTTCGATGCAGCATCAGCCACGTCGTCGGGCAATGAAATGGAATCGGCGGGCATTGTTTTTGGGGCAGTTAGCTCTCGCCAAGCAGCTTCGGCCATTCTGAGCCAGTCAAGGAGCATTGTGGGGAGCACACGTATGGTCCATGCCACGATTGGGGTTTGCTTGCGAGGGGTTGATTGACGCTGCAATCGCAGTTGGGTGTATGAGCAATGCAGTCCGGCTTGTTCGAATCGTTCCATCAGAGCCTTAGCCACGACAGCACCACCGCTGAGCACCCCCACGGCGAGGTCGGGGGAGAAGTCGGCCATCACCATATCGGACAGTCGATGTACCGCGATGTCGAAGTCGTTGTCTATGAGAGTGATAACCTTCATTTCTGTCGGTGGATTTTCAATATTCGGTTAATGTGGATTATGCATTTCATTGCCGGCAGACCGAGATAGGATAGTATTATGGCCACCTTGTTGCGCATTCTTACGTTGTGGTCGCGCAGACAAGCGGCACGGTTTGCCTTGATGAAATTCCAGCAACGGCTGGCTATTTCGGGGCTTTGGCATTTGCTGAGGGTGTCGAGCATCAGTATGTTGAAGTGAGCGCTGATGCAACGGCTTTTGAGAGCCGGGATGAAACGCGGTTTGATGCATTGCGACAAGTGGTCGAGGGTGTCGAGCACGTCGCAACGATGCCTGTTGTAGGTGTTCATGAAGCTGCCTTTGCGCAGGCGGTAGCAGTACCAGCGTGCAGCGGTGAAGGCCACCGATGAGCAGTTGCCGAGGAGGTCGTAGAACACGGCGAGGTCCTCGTAGATGCGCCCGTCGGGGAATGAGATGTTTCGGTAGAGCTTTCGGTGGGCGAGAGTCGACCATAGCGTTGTTGTGATGTGGTGCTGGTAGAGCATGTCGTTGATGGCCTCGTCGCTTCCGAGGAGCGTAGCGGAGGCATTTGGCGGAGAGCATTTGTCGATGGCCGAGTTGTCGTGCTCGTCGACGCGGAGCCAAAGCGAAGCCACGAGGTCGGCACCGGTAGAGCAGATGATTGAGTAAAGGCTTTCGATGAAGTGCGGAGCCACATAGTCGTCGGAGTCGACCCAAGCGATGAATTGGCCGCTGGCGGCACTGAGGCCCACGTTTCGGGCGCTTGCCACGCCGCCGTTAGGCTTGTGGATAACCGAGATGCGGTTGTCGGCGGCTGCCCATCGGTCGCAAATCGAGGGAGAGTCGTCGGTAGAGCCGTCGTCGACGATAATCACCTCTAATTCGGCATAGGTCTGCCCGGCGACACTTCTGATGCAATGCTCGAGGGTGTCGGCAGTGTTGTAGCAGGGTATGATAACCGAAATGAGAGGCTGTTGCATATTGCGAGGTGGGGGTTATTTCTTGGTGGTACGACGTTTTTTCTTTGCCACGACGCCGCGGTGCTTGCGCAGCTTAGAGCTGTCGAGGTCTTTGTAGGCCGATTTCATCTTTGCCGGTGAGATTTCGATGTCGCGGTTCACCTGGCGAGGGGAGTCGGCGGTTGAATGGCTTAGGAGCCATTGGTAAAGCTCGGTCATGTAGAGCACACGAGCCGGCTGTCCGTGGTCGATGCCGGGCCATTCGTCGTAACGGAGGAGCGGGGTCGATGCGTCGGCCTGGCGCATGCTTTCCACCACTTTGCGCGACTCTTTCACCGATACAGCGCGGTCGGCGAGGCCGTGGATAATCCACATAGGCACTTGGTTAAGCTGCTTGAACGACGAAGCCGTGCCTCCGCCGCAAATGGCCATGGCAGCCGCCACCTTGTCGGGGTATTCGGCCACGAAGTCGATGGTTCCATATCCGCCGAGGCTCATTCCCACCACAGAGATTCGTGTGGTGTCGACGTTGAAGTGATTAATTACCCACTGGAGGGTGTTCATCACGCGTTTAGGCTTCCAGCTGCCGCCGGGGTTCTGCGGTGCGAGCAGAAAAGCGTCGACTTTTCGTCCGGCTTCGAGAGCCGAGAGGCAGCCGTAGTTGCGCACACGGTCGAGGTTGGTTCCGCAGAGGCTGCTGCCGTGGAGGAAAATGATGAGCGGGCGTGCACGTGCTGCCGAGTCGTCGGGCTGGTGAATCCAGAAGTTGTAGCCGTCGGGCACCACGTCTTTATGAGCGGTGACACGGGCGTTGGCATCGGCACAGCATCCGGCCATCACAGCCACGAGCAGTATGCGCAGCAATATAGTCATTTATATAAAGGATGTGGAGGCAGCCGTAGCCGCCTCCGGGTTACGCGTGATTAATCAATGGAATAGCATAGCGGGCTCCACACGGACATTTGCGGTATCGTCGCCATCGACGCGGCGCATATACACCGAGCCGTCGTCGTGGAATGAGCACATACCGCCGATAATGTTGCCGAGGAACTGAATCTTGATAGGGTGAAGCCCCTTCTTGAGGGCCACGCCGGCGTCGAATCGCGAGAAACGCTTGCACTGGCCGTCGTTGCTTATCAAGAGCTTTCCGTCGAGCCACAGCTCGTTGAGGTTTGTTGAGAACACATACACGCCGTCGGCAGGGATGTTGATGTATCCCGAGGCTTCGGCCGAGTACATCTTGAGGTTGTTGACGTTGTCGGGGACTATAATCTGTCCACGGATGTCGCGTGTGTCGAGGATGGTGAGCGAAGTCCAGTCAGAGGCCTTTGCGAGGTCGGCCGAGTGGAGGTAGTATCCGAAAGTCATTTTCATCTTCAGGCCGTTTTGCGGATTGGCCACCGAAACCGGCTCGGAGGGCTGCTGGCGGTCGATAGTGATGGTGCGTACGGTGCTGGTCTTTCCCGATGGCATAAGAGTGGCGATGTTGAGAGTGGCATCGTCGGTGAAAATCAGCGGCTTGGAGTATCGAGCCGACTTGGCCGACGGGATAGAGCCGTCGAGGGTGTATACCATTGGATAGTCGCGGGTGTTGGAAAAAGAGAGCTGAGTGCGGTCGGTGAAAGCCACGTGGCTGTACGAACCGCCGGGCTGTTCGGGCAGCGGGATGTGGTATGTGACGTTGTGGGCGTCGAGGCGCACGCAAGCGTTGTTCACACGGCGGGCAAAGTCGGCAAAGTCCTTCTTTTCGGGCTGGCTCCAGGCAATTTCGGAGAGCGCGAGTGCACGGGGATACAGCATATACTCCATGTGGTCGGTGGTGTAGTAGAATTCGGCCCAGTTGTTGCACTGCACACCCACAATGAACTGTTCCTTTCCGGCATCCTTAAGTTGTTGGGTAATAGGCTCGTATGAGTATGTTTTAGCCAATGGGACGTATCCGCCGATACCTGTAGGCTCGATTTTTGGGTCGCCTTGGTAGTAGTCGGTGTAAAGGCCACGGCTCGATGGTGTCATGATAGCGCCATGGTTCTGCATAGCTGCAGCCATACCGCCCTCTTCGCCACGCCACGACATCACTGTGGCGTTAGGGCTGAGGCCTCCCTCGAGAATCTCGTCCCAGCCGATGATGCTCTTGCCGTGCTTGGCCAGGATGTTCTCCATGCGCGAAATCACATAGCTCTGCAGGCGCTCTTCGGCGGTGTGCTTGCCGTCGGCCTCGAGACCTTCGGCCTTGATGCGAGCCTGGCAGCGCGGGCACTCCTTCCAGCTGCGCTTGGGGCATTCGTCGCCGCCGATGTGGAAGTATTTTCCGGGGAACAGCGGAGCCACCTCGGCCACCACATCCTCCAGGAAGTTAAACATTGTTTCCTTTCCGGGACACATCACTATGTCCTCCACGCCCCACGTCTTGCGAGGCTCCACGCGCTCGCCCTTGCACGAGAGCTCGGGATAAGCCGCAATGGCAGCCAGCTCGTGGCCCGGCACCTCGATTTCGGGCACGATGGTAACGAACCGCTCGGCGGCATAAGCCACGATGTCCTTAATCTGGGCCTGGGTGTAGAATCCGTCGTAGATGGTGCCGTCGCCGTTGTCGCGCTTCGAGCCCACCTGTGTCAGGCGCGGATATTTCTTTATCTCGATGCGCCAGCCTTGGTCCTCAGTGAGGTGCCAGTGCAGACGGTTGACCTTGAACAGTGCGAGAGCGTCGATTTGCTTCTTCACCACATCGACGGGGATGAAGTGGCGGCAGGCGTCGAGCATAAAACCGCGATAGCCGAAGCGAGGCTCGTCGGCGATGCTCACGCAAGGCGCGCTCCAGTCGATGCCGTTCACCACACTGGTGCTCTCAATCTCGGCCGGGAGCAGCTGCATCAGTGTCTGCATGCCGTAGAAAGCACCGGCCGGGGTGCTTGCCTTCACGCTCACCCTCTTTGGGGTGACCTCAAGGGTGTAAGCCTCATCTTTCATGCCCAGCGAAGGGTCGACGGCAATGGCAATGTTGGCGCCATCGGCTACAGGGAGGGCGATTCCCGACGAGGCGGCAATCTTCGATGCAAACATCTCGGCGATGCGGCGTGCATCGGTGCCCGAGGCGCTTATGCCGGTGGCATTCTTCAGATAGAAGCGGCCCTTGGCCATCTGCAGCGATGCCGGAGCCGGAATGATGTTGATACCCTTGTTATAGTCAGCAACAGGAGCAGCGCTCAGGCCAATGGCCGAGGCCAACAGAGATGCCGAAGCAACGATAATTGAGAAAATACGTTTCATCACTAAATATCAGGTTTAGGTTTTGGGCGATAAATATATATAATGAGTCAAAGATAACAATAAATGTCGACATAAGCGCCATAGTGGCCCCAAAATGTTGCCCACCGCCGACGATGCCCACCGGGCATGCTTTTCCCA
>JAEDFO010000078.1 GCA_016292745.1 Muribaculaceae bacterium
TGAACGACCCGAAAGCACGCCCGGCTTTGGGTGGCAAACGCTTGGACGTTTCGGACTATGACGTCGTTTTCATTGGCTATCCCATCTGGTGGGACCAGGCTCCGAGACTAATCAATACATTCATCGAAAGCCACAATTTGAAGGGCAGGACAGTCACTGAAGGCAAGTTTGCCTATTGCAACCGGAGCACTGAGCATTTCAACTGATGCAAGAGAACCACATTTGTGGAAGGCGTATTCGCCAATCTCGGTCACAGAAGCAGGAATCGAAGTTGAGGTCAGTGCCGTTTCCCTGAAGGCATTATTACCGATTGATTTCACCGAGTTGGGAATGGCCACCGAGGTCAGTCCGCTGCAACTGCTGAAGGCCTTATCACCAATCATGGTCACCGAGTATGTGACACCGTCGTATTCCACCGAGGCAGGGATGTCAATTGAGGTTTGGCTATAGGGTGTATACCAATTTTCATAAGTTACCTCAGCCGTTTTATCCTCAGAGTTGAGGTTGTAGAAGAGGTCGCCAATCTGGGCGTCGTAGGCACGAGCCAAGCCCGGAATCGCCGCAAGCATAAGCATTGCAAGCACGCGATAAATTCTGGAAGTCGTTTTTTTCATAATCTATTATGTTTAAAATGTATGTATTTTATATGAATGACGCACCGACACTTATCCTTAGAAAATTAATATCGGCTTTAAGTAAATAAGTCGTTAATCAATATTCTATAAATTTAGACACCGACCTCCTCAATACCAAAAATAAACCATGGTATTTCGATAAATCACACGAAATACCACCAAAAAAGCTTGAATTAAGGCTTCTGGAATGGGTCGTGGTGTTTCCGAATTACGAGGCTCCACGAACTTTACGACCAATATTCCCTCCAAAATGACCAATTTTAGCACTAATCCGTAGGGAATCCGGTCACTGAGAATCAGAAAACTTTTGTGCAACATAAAATTTGGTTAGCTTTAAAAAGTGCGGGGCAATTGCCGACATCCATTGGGAATGTAAGCCTTATACATCATCATTGCGGATAAATGTTTGCATACCATATAATCAGCAAACTTTATGGACAAAAAGCCTCAGCTCTCTCAAGAGCTGAGGCTTTTACTTGATTTTATGAAAGGAGGGTATGCAACACCTTCACTCAGCTAATGACAACATCGGAGATGTTGCCTGGACGAGCCTGACAACCTCCGATGTTGATTGATGATGTGTTGTCTGAAGATTAAGTTCTAACACTTAGCGCTTCTTTACGATGTAGTTGACAACAGGGAATGTCTGACCATTGAGGGTATATTTATACCAGCACATGTTCCAGTCGAAGAAAGTGCGGCCTGAATTGTCGTTGGGTGCGAGTCCCGGCACGCATGCCGATACCGTGAAGCCTTGACCTTCCTCGTGGGTAGTCTCGTTAGTGTTGCCGTAGCCGAAGCCGGCTCCTACCTTGACGCCCATCACGGTGCCAACAAGCTCAGTCTCAACAGAGAATGAGAATGATGCCGATTCCGACGTGCTCTCATCGAGGGAGATTTCGCGGATTACGCTTCCGCCAGAGCCGGTAGTTACCCAATCGTCCCATCGTCCGTTCCCCCACATAATAGTGCTGCCTTTCACATTGGTGTGTATGTCTTCATTCGACCTCGGATATGAGAATGGATCGCCAATCGTATGCTTGAACAGCTGGCGGAGGCGAGGAGCACCCTTAGTGTCGGCCATCAGATATTCGTAGTCCCTGAGAGCCAGACCTACGGTCATAGTCTGCCCGGGAATTGAGAGCGTGAGTTCGTTGCCAAGCTGGTCGATGTTTTCAGCTTCAATTACTTCATATGTATAGGTATCATAAGGAGTCACCTGCATAACGACACGGTTGTCGTCGCGGGCTTCGTAATACTGCGAAAATGAGATTGAGCTGGTCTTGCCCGAGCTGCTGGCACATTCCGATTGCATAGCCATGGTGAAGTCGATGCCGCCGAGTTTGGTGCCGGTGATAGGAGCATTGATTTCGGCTTCGAAGCCCACGATAAACTTTGAGCTGATGCTACTTGAGTTTATGGTTTGCTGCGAAGAGTTGCGTGAGTATCCCCATTGTGTCACAAAATCGTAGTTGGGCTCGATTTCATCAGGTCCATAGGTGTAGATGGGAGGAGCGGCAATCAGAGCATGGATTCGTGGTTCAGAGAATGCCTTCTGATAGCTCTTGTAGCGGAATGTCTGGGTCTGAGGACCTTTGCGTGCATTCACTGCACAAAGCGCGCCAGTGTGACCCCACTCGTAGTAGCCATTATACTTGTACCACCACATTAGTTCCAGGTTGTTCAGGGGAGCACTACTACTATATTTATTTCCTTTGTTGCAATATTTCATGATATCGCTGTTAAGGTTAAAGTTGTTATTCAGCCGGCCCTCCGTTGCAATGTTGTCACTGAACCATGTCTCTCCTAAAGTCTGGAACACATAAGCATTAGTGCCATCACCCTCTGTAAGGCTCAACAAGTAGTAGAGTCTGTCGTAGCCATCACCAGAGGGATCTGCGGCAATAATATTGTCTGCATAAATGGTCCACCATGGGCTTTGGGCCATGAAAGGAAGCACGTTAAATTTCTTTTCCATCTTGCCCGTGTTTTCGTTGTAACGCCACAGTTCTGCGCCCACAATCACATCGCATGGTTTCTCCCTGCCGAGCAGATGTGCCAAAGTTATATTGGCATTAGCAACCCAAAACCATGATAAATCGCCGGATCTTGCACAACCGTCGTGCGCATTGAAAAGATTATTTCGTTTAAGATTGCCTTCTTCTCCGGAATCATACATATACATATCGACTCCCACAAAATTATTATAGAAACCGGGATACCCTGGGTCGTCTTCATTCCAGTAATTTCTACGCATCAAGACAATATCATTGTATTTGCCTCCGGTTACGTTGCCAATCTCTATATCAATAAAAATAGTGCAGTATTCCGTATTCTTAAGTTTATCACATGAGATTATCGGTTCTGAATCCAAATCTCCAGCGCTGTAAACATACAACGAACCATTATTAGCTGCCTTAAAAACGGCTAAGTCCGGAATACCGTCGGCGTTGACGTCTCCAACCGCGATTCGAGTTGTGGTTTTGCTCACAGCGTTTTTGACAAATGACTCATCTGCACTCATATGATAAAGCGGTTTACCTGTATAGGTGCCGTTTATGGAATTTGTTTCCAATGCATTGAGAATTGCAGCTCCGTCATACACCCATATTTCACCGTCAATGCCAATTATGAGTTCATCGACACCATCCTCATTGAAGTCTGCGGTAAGGAGTTGGAATACACGCATCAAATAGTCCATGCGTGCCTCGTTGCGTTTATGGGTGTTGGTGTGCCATGACTGGAACCCGAGAACGCTGGCGGGCAGTGGCTTTATATATGCGCCCAAGTCGAGATAGAAACCGTAGTGCATTCCGTTTTCGGTCTGTTTGTTCTTTACGGCATAATTTTCGCTGGCATCGCCTGTGATAGTGATATACACACCGTCCTCATGGGCACGGCTGAACACGTCGGCTGAGTCGCCGAAAGTATGTATTCCGAGGCTGTCCCTTCTGGTTCTGATGCGGAAAGGACGGCTCCATTGCATCTCGACGATGTTCTGGGTTCCACGACCGTTCTTCATTGCGGCCATCTTGCGCAAGACGTTATGTTGAACATTGTTTACATCGTCGCCGGCATCGCTCAGGAAGTCATGGTCACGAGTATCATGGATTGACCAGTCCAACGTGCCTTTTTCCTTGAAAAGGACGCCGCTTCGGGGCTCGAGATAAGCTGAATTGTATTGTCCGCCAGAGAAATCATATGCAATGCTCTGTCCGATATCATACATTGTATAGGTCTTGCCGAGTGGACCGTATTTCATTGGCTGAGCGGCCTGTACGCGAGCCATTGCTTTCGGCTTTTCAACATAACCAAATGACTCCATCATTTCTGTGTAGTTTGATGGAGCGGCACGCACGCCACGAACGGGAATAAGGTAGCCTTGGAGCGTATTCACCTCCACTTGGTCGGATTCATCGCTGTATTCCATGGCGAGCATTACGCCACCTTTAGTACTTCGGGTCATCAGATAGCCATTGCCGTCGTCTTCCACATTGCCGTTGTAGCGTCCTTTTGTGCCGAGGCATATCGAGGTGCTGTCCACATCGAAGCCTGAGGCTTTAAGCCATTTGCCGGCGGTGGAATAGTTGCCTCCGTTGAGTTTATTGATAGCGTAATCAAGCTCGCCTTGAGTAGGGAGACGCCATCCTTCGGGCATGGCCTTGATAGCGGCAGCCTTGCTGTAATAGGCCTGGTCGCCGTCAGTTCCTACAAGCGATACGTCGGAATTATTCAGAAGGGCATTGAGGACATCAGCTGAAAGACTGTTGGCGTTAGTGATTTCTGAGTTGTTAACTTTACGCAGGTCTTCAGACATCCAGAGTAAGTCGCCGGCGCGCACAATGGCGTAGTTATATCCGTCGGCATCCTGACATTTGAAAAAGTCGAAGTGGATGGGGTGGCTGGTGAGCGGGCTGCTGGTGGTGATAGTGGTCATCACACCTGAAGTACCGGTGAAACGAAGCACATCGCCTGTAACGTAGCGCAATTCCACGTTTTTAGGAGCAGAGGATGCGGCATACGCAGCAGTGCGAGTTATTGGCTCGGTGTATGCGTCAGCTGCCTCTGCCTCAGCTTCGGCCGCTAATGAGAAAGAGTTGTTTGAAGACGCACTGTTGCAGAGCCACTTTATACTCTTGCTGAAGCCAGGAGCAACGGCACGGACAATGTAGAGCCCTTTATCGAGTGAAGGGAGCTGGATGCTGCTATTGCCAGAGGCATCCTCAATGCTGGTCTGCCACATTAACGAGCCATTCATCGAGTAAACGGCAACCTGTACGTCCTTGGGCTGCGACATGTTGAAGCGCAGCTGTCCATCGCGTACGATAATGCCGTCGGCGTCGGGTGCAACGATGTCGTTGATACCGCTCTCTGAGGCATTTTCCTTAAGCACCAGAGTGTCACAACCATTAAGTGAGGTGCTCTGACCGTTGCTGAGGTTCTCGACCAACACACGGTCGACGGTCAGGCTTTCGCCACGTCCGGCGAAAGTAATCTTGATAGGAGGTGCAGTTACCACAGCATCTTCAGCATCTTCAGCAGCTGCGGTGGCATCGGCTGATAGAGGCGAAGTAAGAGAAGATGTGGTTGAGGACTCAGGCTCAACCGAGGCGAAGTCCATAGTGCTCATGGCTGTGGTAGCGGCTACCGCAGCAATAGCGGTTGCGCATAGAATCAGCCACAACGAAGTAATAGATTTTCTCATAATCGTAAAATAAATTGGTGAAGAATAATGATTATTGTTTATCGATTCTAAAATAAATTTTAGCACTTTTAAAAAAATTAAGCAAATTTAAGAACCGTCATACGCGTTAGCAAATAAATTCCGTGGTATTTCGATAAATTCTCGAAATACCACGGAATTCGCATGGTGGTATTTCCGTATTTTTCGGAAATACCACCAATTTTTCGACGATTTTCCCCGGAAACAATCAATTTCGAGTCGTCGGTTGGGGCTGCATGCTTACCTTGCCCCCCTACATCGTCATCACAGTTTTTTGCCCGAATCAAAAAATCGAACAAACCACAAAGCGGCCAAAGGGTCAGGCTTTGTGGTCTTGTCAGAATTATATTTATGACTACTTTAGCGTAATAAGGTTATTATATTTCGATATCATGTTATTGTTTGTTTTCAGAAATGAGTACACTACTGTCCACTAAAAAAGTGGACAGTAGTGTATATTAGTAAAGAATTATTTGTTTGCTCGCTCATAGTATTAATCGTATTGTTGTATTAATTCTCATTTCTTTCGTTTCACTATAATGCATTTCGGCACTTTTCGGGAACACAGCGGCACGATGCCACGCAGAAAAGCCACTCCCCCCGCAGCGGCGCTACTGCCCACCTGCAGAACCTCTATTTGCCGATGCAGAAGTGGGAGAAGATGGTGCCGAGGATGTCGTTTGGGGTGATTTCACCGGTGATCTCGCCCAGATAGTGCATTGTCTCGCGGATGTCCTGGCTTACGAAGTCGCCGCTGAGGCCGTTACGCAGGCCGTCGATGGCACGCTCTATTGCTTGCCGGGCGCTGCGCAGGGCGGCGTAGTGGCGGGCGTTGGTCACTATCACTTCGTTGGCATCGTTCTGCGGCAGTGCGGCCAAGGCGCAGATGCGCTGTTGCAGGGTGTCGATGCCGATGGCGCTCTTGGCCGAGATTTGCAGTGACTGAGCCTGTGGCAGGTGGCTTGCTATTGCGTCGGCTGCAGCGGTGAGCTGGTTGGCAGTGGCCAGGTCGGCCTTGTTGATGATTGGCACAATGCGAGTGGTATCGGCGGTGGCATTGGCTATGCGAGTGAATGTTGTGTGGATGTCGTCGGTGGGTGCAGTGGCGTCGATTAGCCACAGCACTATCGAGGCTTGGTCGAGCTTGCGGAATGTGCGCTCGATGCCCATCGATTCCACAACGTCGGAGGTGGTGCGAATTCCTGCGGTGTCGATTAATCGGAACAGTGTTCCGGCTATCACGATGGTGTCCTCTATTACATCGCGGGTGGTGCCGTGGATGTCGCTCACCAGGGCTCGGTCGTCGTGCAGAAGGGTGTTGAGCAAGGTCGACTTGCCCACGTTGGTCTCGCCCACTATTGCCACGGGGATGCCGTTCTTGATGGCATTGCCCACGGCAAACGATTGCTCGAGGCGCGATATCTCGGTGTGGATGTCGGTGGCGAGTGCGAGGAGGCGGCTGCGGTCGGCAAATTCCACTTCTTCCTCGCTGAAATCGAGTTCAAGCTCCATGAGCGACACAAATTCCAGCAATTGCTCGCGGAGCTGTGCCAAGCGGTGGCTAAACTGCCCGCGCATCTGGCTGAATGCGATGCGGTGGGCGGCTTGCGACGAAGAGGCTATGAGGTCGGCAATGGCTTCGGCCTGTGACAGGTCGAGACGGCCGTTGAGAAATGCACGCTGGGTGAATTCGCCGCCGGTGGCCATGCGGCAGCCTGCGGCAATGAGCAGATTGATTATCTGCTGCTGAATCCACACCGAGCCGTGGCACGATATCTCGATGGTGTCGTCGCCGGTAAACGAGCGCGGTGACCGGAAGAGCGTCAGCACCACCTCGTCCACCACATATCCGTCGGGGCCTACGATGCGGCCCAGGTGGGCAGTGTGCGACGGCATCTGCCCTATCGGCTTGCCTTGCCACACTTTCGATGTAATGTCAATGGCATCCTTGCCGCTCACACGGATTACGGCTATTCCGCCCGTGCCGGCAGCTGTTGATATGGCGCAAATGGTGCTGTCGGTATTCATCTCAATCCCCAGTCTTTATAGTTATACGTAGCTTCAACAGCAGCTTCCACATCGTCGGGAAGCGCGCCGAACAGGTCGTAGCCCGTCGAGGCCTCGATGGCATCGATGCTCACGGCATACTTCTTCACCTCGCCCTTGCAGGTCTGATTCTTATATATAAATCCGATGGCGCGCGGCGGATTGGCACACGGAGCGAGCACAGCCTTGAAGAACGCCGGCGGCACAGCCACACGGTTGTTGCCGATAGTGGGCATATCGTCGGTGATAATCGGGCCACAGGCCACTATGAGCACACTGTCGCGCTCGGCCCACTCGCGCACCTTGTTTTCAAGCTTGTTCCAGCCACCGGTGTTGAGCGATTTGTCCTGCGGGCAAATGTTCGACATATAGAACGACTCGTGCATGGCCTGCGAACTCCACTTCATGTCGGCCGCAGGCGCCATATGGCCACGGTCGTAGCCCGAATGGGTATAGTCGGCAGGTGTGGCCGATTCCTCAAAGTTAGGGTCGGGCTCAAAGTTCTTGTAACGTGGCGTTTCGCCCTGCGTTTCCGAGCGCAGCAGCTCATAGACCACACAGTTAGGGATATGGTATTTCGAGTTGAAATACACCCGATATCCCACATAGTCGCACTGCTCCACCTCCATGCCCGGCATCAGCCGCACATCGAGCAGAGGCGAATTGTCGACGGCCGGCTCGGCCCCTTTCGCCGTCATGTCGTTAAACATGAAACGGCCAATATAGTAAAGCAGGCCCACCACTATGGCCAGCCACAAGAAAGCCATAAACATGCGCTTCACGTTAGCCACCTTCATTCGTGCAGCCTTCGACGAAGCGCCACGGCGCTGAGTATTGTTACGTTTACGGGTAGTCATATCTATCTGAATAATTAAGTTCGGCCCTCGCCGCCCAATTACAGTGCAAAGATAGTGCAAGGTGAGAGCAATGGCAAGCGAAAACC
>JAEDFO010000079.1 GCA_016292745.1 Muribaculaceae bacterium
CATGTCGGGGTTAGTGCTGTCAAATATTCCCTCGTTCTCCATTGCGCTCTTTATCTGCGTCGGGTCGGTCACCTTAATCTCATAGATTTGTGGCTTGCCTTTTATATCTATTGTTGCTATTACACCATCAGTTCCTTCAGCACCTTTATAAAACTCGCCGAAATTCATTATTCGTGTTTCATAATGTGGGTTTCTTATGTTGAGGAATGCCGGAATAACTCTAATGGCTTTTTCTTTAGCGTTTAGATAGCGCTCATACATCGATGAGTAGTCGTACCCTTTTTCAGTGCCGCTATATTTTATGTGATTTAGATAGTGCTTTTTATCATCCTCGCTCAAATCAAGTTTATCAAGAGTTATTGAATTGCTTGCATATCCTCTTGCAGATTTTTCATCGGATATGCATCCAGCACTCGCTGAGCCTCTTTGCTGTCGGTAATCACCTCGATGCCGGCATTGCGGAGCAAATCCATGATAGAGTTACGCAATGCAGTTTCCTTAATACTGCGCTATTAAGTTCAATTACATTTAAGCCCAAGGCATAATGCGCCACAACCTTAGTTACAGTTTCTTTCTTAATAGACAAGTACAATCAGATGAATCAGATTTTGTCGAGCGAGTTGCGGAGGGCAAAAGGTTTGGGGCGGTCAAGCTGTTGGAATTGCTTGGGCGACATTCCAGTGAGCGACTTAAACTGGGAGCTGAGGTGTGCCAACGAGCTGAAGCCATACTCATATGCCAGTTCACTTACGTTTTTCTGTCCATAGCACAGCTCTCACCCAGTAATTATTGTCGGAATAGTTCTGGAACGCATTGATTTCGAAAGAGAATCCACCCTCTGAAATGTATGAGAAATCAACGTACGATTTGTGGGTGTTAAACGAGCCGTAGGTATACGAGGCATCGAGCGACCATCCCTTGCGATGCTTCCCCGTGATAATGTTTATCACGCCGCCCAGGGCATCGGTGCCGAATCCAACGGCCCCCCCCTTACACACTTCGATACGCTCGGCATAGTTCACCGGAATGTAATGTTGCTCTGGGCATATGCCGGCGCACTTAGCAATGCAATACATATCGCAATACCGTTTCGTAGTTTATTCTTCATTTTGGGTTATATATACAAAAAGCAGTGTCAACTCACATAAAGCCAACTGGACTTACGTGAATCGACACTGCTCGTTACTTTTATGGGCACAAAATTACTGTGATATATCATCACAGTCAATACCTAAAAATAATGATTTTCGATGGCACAAATATTCCACCATAGGTTATTGTATAATAAAAAAAAGCTCCTCACGGAGCCTTAGGAAAAAATAGTATGAATAAAATTTGGTATTAGGGTTAACTTGTATCTTCCAGTTTCATTGTCACATAGAAGAATCTATATAATGATGAAAATGATTTCTTACAAAAAACCGCTCAAACTCCTTTGTGCGGTGTGCCATGTGTGCTTAACAAAAAAGATGACCACAGTGGTATAAAAACCAGTACGTGTGTCATCAATTTCATTCAGTCATCCTTCTTTGGATATGCAACATAGCATTTTCTCATCGCTGCCTTCGAAATCGAAGGATTTGGATGATAGGCGTGCGGCGGAAGTTCACGGCGCACTGCCGAAACGAAGTGTTCTAAATTCTTAATCATAAATCTAAATTTTTACCGGCACATCGCCGGAATTAAACCTAAACAATCTAAAAATCTCAGCAGGCATCTCTATGCCCAAAGTATCGCGACGACCACCTCATTATCGTCCCTTTTCAGTGCAAAGTTACACACTTGTATGAAAACTGCAAATATTATTGCATAAAAAACTATACATTTTTTCGTATTATTTCGTTTTATTCACCAAATACAGGCCCCAATCGATATAACAGGGCAATAAATCGGTATTTTTGCACATCATCCGAGAGATTAAAGCAAACCTCAGCCTTTGCGCTGATTATTCGATGGAGGAGTTTATCTGCTCAATGTAGTCGAGAATCTCATCGCGCCCACGCTTGTCGACGGCAGAAGTTTCGAAAATCGGCGGCAACTCCTCCCATGAGTTAAGCAGCTCTGCCTTATAGGCTTCTACGTTGGCATGGCCGGCATTCACTCCAAGCTTGTCGAGCTTGGTAAACACTATGCTGAAAGGCACCCCGTTCTCGCCAAGCCACTGCATAAATTCCAGGTCGATTTTCTGCGGTTTGTGGCGCGAATCAACCAAAACAAACAGATTGGTCATCTGCCGACGCTGAAGCACATACGACTCAATCATCTTGCGCAACTGCTCGCGGCTTTCCTTGCCTCGCTGGGCATAGCCATATCCAGGGAGATCGACGATATACCATTGCTTGTTGATTATGAAATGGTTGATGAGCATCGTCTTGCCCGGTGTCGACGAAGTCTTTGCCAACGAGCCATTGCCGGTGAGCATATTGATGAGCGATGATTTGCCCACATTCGAACGTCCTATAAAAGCGTATTCAGGCTTGTCCCCGGCGGGACACTTGCGCACGTCGCTGTTGCTTATCTCGAATTCTGCACTTCTGATTATCATCGGCCTTACTGTTATTGATTTTATTCTGCAAAGGTAAGCCATATAATGCAAATAGCAAAATCGGCCTTTGCACTCAACTATTAACTATAATACGTATAATTTAATTTGCAATATTTTTGGAAAATATTTGTAAATTTGGGCTACTATATCAACTTTAAAACTGAGAACATGAAAATTACAGTTATTGGGAGCACTAATATCGACATGTGCTCGCATCTTCACCGCCTACCAGGTCCAGGCGAAACTGCTGGCGGAGGTAAATTCATGCAAGCCAACGGCGGAAAAGGAGCCAATCAAGCTGTGGCTGCCGCTCGGCTGGGCGGAAAAGTGAATTTTATAACAGCTCTTGGCGACGACAATTTCGCTCAGCAGCTCAAGCTGGAATTCATCAACGAGGGAATCGACACTTCCGGAATAATAACCATGGCAGGTGAACACACCGGAATAGCATTGATAATGATTGACAGCAACGGCGAAAACTGCATTGCCGTTAACTCCGGTGCCAATGCACTGCTCACGCCACAACACATCGACGTCCTGAGCCACATCATCGAGCAATCGGGCATAATTGTAATGCAAGCCGAGATTCCATACGAAACGGTGAAGCATTGTGCCAAGATTGCCAAGGGTGCATCGGTGGCTGTGCTGTACAATCCCGCTCCAGTGTGCGAGGTCGACGACGAGATGATGCAGATGACCGACATTCTGGTGGTTAACGAGCACGAAGGCGCACAGTTATCCGGGCTCAATGGCACCGCTGAAGAGATTGCACGTGCCTTGCATAGCCGCGGAGCCCGAAATGTAGTGGTTACCCTCGGAAAGAATGGCTCGCTGACATTCGATGGCGAGCGCACCACCATGGTGCCGTCGTACAAGGTGGAAGCAGTCGATGCCGTTGGTGCCGGCGACACTTTCTGCGGCGCACTGGCTGTAGCTTATGCCGAACGCCAGAGAATCGATGCCGATGCCCTCCGATTTGCCACTGCTGCCGCTGCTCTGTCGGTAACAAAGGCAGGAGCACAAACATCAATTCCCGACCGCGCCACAACCGAGGCTTTTATCGACGCCCGAAAATAATTTTTTCACAAACCTAATACCAACATTATGTACATTATCGACAGTTACGGCATTGCCGTGCTTTTCTGCCTCGTTACAATGATTTGCTGGGGCAGCTGGGGCAACACCCAGAAACTTGCCGCCAAGAACTGGCGCTACGAACTTTTCTATTGGGACTATGCCATAGGCATCCTGTTGTTTGCCATTCTGCTTTGCTTCACACTCGGTAGCATTGGCAGTGGCGGCCGCAGCTTTATGGACGATATCGTGCAGGTTGAGCCCGGACATGTGGCCAGTGCACTCATCGGCGGTGTTATTTTCAATGCTTCAAATATTCTTCTGGCAGCAGCAGTATCGATTGCCGGCATGTCGGTGGCATTCCCGCTGGGAGTAGGCCTTGCACTGGTGCTTGGCGTGATTATCAATTACATTGGCGCACCAAAGGGCGATGCCGTGATGCTGTTTGCCGGCGTGGCTCTCGTGGCCGTGGCTATTATCTGCAATGGCCTGGCAGCGCGCGGACGCGACACCGAAGGCTCGTCAAACACCCGCAAGGGCATAATCCTGGCTGCCGTGGCCGGCATTCTGATGTCGTGCTTCTACCGCTTTGTCGCTTCAGCCATGGACCTCGACAACTTTGAGCAACCCACTCCAGGCATGGCCACCCCTTACACCGCATTCTTCATCTTCTCGTGCGGTATTCTGCTCAGTAACTTCGTGTTCAATACCCTGGCAATGCGTAAGCCGTTTGTCGGCGAGCCGGTGAGCTACTCCGACTATTTCCGCGGTTCGCTCGGCACCCATATGGTAGGCGTGCTCGGCGGATGCATCTGGGGCCTCGGCACTGCTTTAAGCTATATAGCTGCCGGCAAGGCCGGCGCAGCCATTTCGTATGCTCTTGGTCAAGGTGCACCGATGATTGCCGCTCTGTGGGGCGTGTTTATCTGGAAAGAATTCAAGGGATGCAACTCTGCCACCAAACGGATGCTTGCCTTGATGTTCGTGCTCTTCATAATCGGTCTGTCGCTGGTTACCGTTGCCGGCAACTGCTGACAAGATGAACTCTCAGCACAATGGCCCGACAGAATTGCTCTTCTGCCGGGCCATTGCATTATATCCCAACGAGTGTTATTTCAGCACTCCGCGCAGCTCGCGCAACCATTTCTCAAGTTCACCGGTCCATTGGCGCTTGTAGATAAACGAATCGTTGTATCCCCAGCCATGGCCGCCGACAGGATAGAAATGCACGCTGCAATTCTTCACACCATTGTCGACAAGAGCCTTTACATAGTTGATACTGTTCTCGATAGGCACAACGTCATCGCCAAACGAATGCATCACAAATGCCGGCGGTGTGTTGGCATTCACCTGCTTTTCGTTGGAGAACAGTTCCTCGTCGGTAGCCGACGGATTCTTCCCGAGTAGATTATCGTGACTGCCACGGTGAGTGATGGCAAGATCCATGCTTATTACCGGATAGAAAAGAATCTGGAAATCAGGACGGGTAACGGCATCGGCATAGTGGGTTGATAGTGTACTGGCCAGATGGCCACCGGCCGATGATCCCATAACGCCGATTTTGTCGATGTGCCACTCCTCTGCATGTGAACGCATTATGCGCATGGCCTTCGAGGCATCGGCCAATGGAACGGTCTTGTCGCCGTGAGGCATACGATAACGAAGCACACCATAGGTGATGCCTTGGGCATTAAACCAATCGGCCATATTAAAGCCTTCGTGGTCCATGGCAAGGCCTTGATAGCCTCCACCGGGGCAAGCAAGAATGGCCATTCCATTAGGATTCTTGGCTACAAACACTGTGAGTTCCGGCTCCCAGTCGGGACAGCCTGTCGGCTCATCGTAAAGTGCAAAAGTCTGTTTCTGAGCAAATGCCATGTATGGCAGCATCATTGCCACCAGCATCATTGCCATTTTAAGGATGTTCTTTGTCATGATAATTGATTATATAAGTTAAGAATCGATTATATCACAGAAATTTCTGGGCCGGCAGATATATGCCGAAACTCACGCCGAAGTTCCAGTTGCGCGCCGGGAAGCTGAGATAGTTGCCATAGATGCTGAGCGATGCAAACGGAAACGAATACACTACTGACATCTCGGCAATGAACTCCGGATTGCTGAACCACGAACCATAATATGGCTGATGGTTATAGTCGTTGTCGGAGTATTCCTCGATTCGGCGGAACGGCATGAACATATATACCTCTGAACGCAGCTGAAGATATTGCGACAGTCGCACAATGGGGAGCACACCCACTGCGGCATATGAATTGGCACGAAATGCTATATTGAAGTAATTGCGTGTGGCTGGTGTGGGCGCAAACGACGGCGCCTGGACAATAGAGGCTGTATAGTTACCGAGCAGTTTCTTGGTCGATGCCAACACCTCGCCCTTGAGGCCAAGGGTAAAGTGCTGTCCTATTGGCCAGTAACGCGACCCCTTGAAACTCAGCTGCCCCCATCCGCAATTATCATCGTACGCTGTATAAGCGCCCTCGGGCATATAGCGGTTATTGCTGATAACCCCCATAGCTGTAACTTCGTAGGCATAACCTTGAGTAGCATAGTTGAGCGAATTCAGTGTGTTGGCGCCAACCTTCGCATACACCTGTCCCATTCGGTAACTGGCCTCGTCCTGATACACCTTGGTGAAATCCACTGTGTTTGTGGGATAGAACTTGTCGCGCAGATAGCCATAGCCCACTGCCGCCTCAAACTTATGCTTGCGGCCCAAAGCCATGGCAAACTTCAGACGCACATAGTTGTCGTATCGAAGCACAAACGATGGCATGGCATCGCTATAGAAGAGGATATCGCTTTCGTAGTATTTATCCTTCATCATCACGCCTTGCAGACGCAATTCCATCGGGCGGCGCGTACCGAGCGACACCTTGGCGTTGACCTCGCCGGCATAGTACGACTGTCCCACCCACCCCGACAGCCCGAAATCGAACGAATTGAAGCGGAGTGTCTTATAGTTTGCCGAAAGAAAGAGCATACTGTTGGTGCTCGACGTAAGGTAGCCTCCGGCGCCGATGCTCAGGTTTTCCTTGGCGGTCATGTCGAGATTCAGCCCGAACAAGCCGTTATCGGGCCTGTATGTCGCCTTTGGCAGCATATCCTTGATTTTCCCCGACGAAATAGCTCGATAATATGCCACCTTGGCCTGCTCGCTGTCAATCACATCGGTGCTGTCGTCGACAAACATGTGCTGAACATATTCGTTTTGACTCCGTTCAGCGCCCTCCACCTTGACATCAGTGAAACGCAGCTCTGGAGTCTTGCACTTAAACACCTGACGGCGGAGAGCAACCATGCTGGCATCGATACGTCGTCCTATTCGCGACTTTATTGAGTCAATCATCTCGATGGTCCGGTTGTACCCTATCTGGTATATCGCCTGTGCCTTCGGAAAATCGAGCAGCCCGAATTTCTGCAGGTTCAGACTTATCTTTATGCCGTTGCGAGCATCGACGGTGTCGCTCTGAGGCTGCATCACCATTGCCTCTATCTGCTCGATTAGGTTATCTTCGTCAACCTCCTCGTTGCCGGCGGTTACATCTACACCAATAATGAACGACGGCGAAAAATCATCGTTCATCACATCAACGGGGAAATTATCGTAGATACCGCCATCGAACATATATTTGCCCTCCATCTTTATTGGCTTGAAAGCAACCGGAAAGGTCATCGATGCGCGGATGGCATCGCCCACACGCCCCGACGACATCACCACCTTGCGCTTGTCGTAGATGTCGGAGGCAACACAGCGGAACGGCACAAACAGGTTATCGAAATTGCCTCCGCACTGAGCTGTATAAGGCGCAAAAAGTTCCATGAACGCAAAATTCATGGGCAAAGGGTTGATGAGGCTCGTGGGAAGAATGCTGGTGGTGGTCTTGGTGCTGTCGCCGAGACTTACGTTGACATTGAAAATAGCCGGTGAGGCATCGGGCTTCGAGAAATAATATACGTAGCGGTCGTCGATTTGGCCGGTCGACCAATACGAGAAGCCTTTCGACTGTATTAGTTCCATCATCTCCTCGGGCGAATAGCCGCAGGCATACAGTCCGCCTACTATCGAGCCCATGGAGGTACCTGTGACAAAGTCGATGGGGATGTTGTTCTCCTCAAGTGCCTTGATTACACCAATGTGTGCAATACCCTTGGCGCCGCCTCCGCTGAGCACAAGGCCCACCGATTGCGCCGAGGCGCTGAGCACACCCAGACACATTACCAATGCCATCACAACGGCATTGACATACGATTTGCATTTATCGGTCACGACTATCGGTAATAAACGAGTCCTTGAAGCCAATGAAATAGAGCACTCCATCAATGCCGATGGTCGAAATGCTCTGGCCTGCATTTGCCTTCACCTTTGGTTTAGCATGGAAGGCTATTCCAAGTCCGGCGGTGCTTAGCATCGGAAGGTCGTTGGCGCCGTCGCCTACAGCGATGGTCTGCTGGATGTCGACATTCTCAAACTGTGCCAACAAACGCAGCAACTCAGCCTTGCGCTGTCCATTGACAATCTCGCCCAGATAACGCCCGGTGAGCTTGCCGTCGATAATCTCAAGCTCGTTGGCATATACATAGTCGAATCCGAACTTTTCTTT
>JAEDFO010000022.1 GCA_016292745.1 Muribaculaceae bacterium
ATGATAGTCTTAATGTTCATCAGGTTGCCATATGTGCCGTTCCACTCATTATTGTAAGTAGAAGAAGCCATAACCTCAACCGGGTTGCGGAGCTCTGCCTTCATCAACTGGTTGCCACCTGTACCGAATTCCTGTTCGGTATAAGAAGAGAGATACCAGGCATATGCACCCGAGGTGGTGGTGTAACCGGTCGACATGATAGCGTCGGTAATCATGAATTTTGCCCCAACTATATCAACAGCCGGATTACTGTTATCCTTGTTTATTTCATCCATTGTATCTTCAGAGCACGATACGGCCAGAAGCGCTACAAGGGACATAAAAAATATTTTTTTCATAATCTTATCTATTTCTGTTTTGAAAGTTCGACAATAATTAGAATGTAAGTTTCAAACCGGCACCGAAACTCGAGGTTGCTGGAACTGAGAAACGTTCAAAGTAACCACTCATGTTGTTGTTACCCTGCGACGACTCTGGGTCGAAGTTAGGAAGTTTTGACCAGATGAGGATGTTGCGGGCAAAACCATATACCGAGATGTCGAAGTTGCCGAGCTTTGGCAATTGATATGAGAGTGTAACGTCACGCAGCTTCAAGAAACTTGTGTCGTATACACCAGCCTCTGTTATATCGTTGTAAGTCATAAACCAGTCTTGTGCATCAACTGCGATGGTGTTAGGCTGTCCGGTTGCTTCGTCGATACCTTCGCCTACATATGTTCCTTCGTGGAATGGAATAGATTCCTTGGTTGCACCGAAGTAGTTCATAACCATGTTTGTACCATGGTACATCTTGCCACCCTTCTGCCAATCCCATGTGGTACTCAAAGAAACTCGTTTGTAGCGACCGCCAAGCGTAAAGCCTACGTTGAAGTCTGGCGCGCAGTTACCAAGGTCTTGACTGTCACCTGTTGCCTGAGGAAGACCTTCAGAGAGGAGCAGACGGCCCTGTTCGTCACGTTTGAAGCCGATACCGTAGATGTTAGGATATGTACAACCAGCCTGTGCACGTACCTGTGGCTCAACGAAACCACCAAGCATGATTGATTCAACACCAGGAGCAAGCTCCTTTACGTAGTTCCATACGCGGGTGAAGTTAATTCCGAGGTCCAAAGAATAGTCCTTGGTTTGAAGGATAGCTGCATTGATACCCAACTCGTGCGACTGTGTTTCCATCTTACCGGCGTTGGTAATCATGTACTGGTAACCTGTTGCACCGTCGATGGGCACTGAGAATATCTGGTCCTTAACATTCTGATAGCTAAATGTGTATTCCAAACGCAAGCGGTTGTTGAAGAACGAAAGGTCTGCGCCAACTTCGAAGTTGGTTGTGTTCTGTGGTTTGAGGTTCTCGTCGTAGAGTACATAGTAGGTAGCAAATGCCGATTCGCCTGATGGCAATGGATAAGTAACAGGAGTATAGGAATACATACCACCGCCATACGAAGGAGTGTAGCAGAAGTTGTTGTAATACTTACCGGCCTGACCTACCTGTGCAAACGATGCACGGAGCTTACCATGGTTGAGCACGTTCTTTATTGAACGGAGACCTTCGAGCTCAGTGAATACCCAGCCAAGTGATACCGAAGGATAGAAGAAGCTACGGGCGTTGCGAGGCATTGTCGAAACGTAGTCGTTACGGCCTGTAACTGTGAGGTAAAGCATATTGTCGTACGATGCAGTTACGCTTCCGAAGAAACCTACAGTACGTTCCTTGCCTTCGTATTCGCTCGATGTGAACGAAGTGGCGTTGCCGATTGTCGGCATGCCGTAGAAGTTGAAGTTGGCACCGTAGTAGTCCCAACGACGATAGTTCTCGTGGTTGATTTCGTTACCAAGAAGCACATCTACATTCCACTGGCGCTCGTCGCCGAACACTGCGTTCAGGCTGGCAGTGAACAAGTTGTTGAATACGTTGCTCTGGTTACCATAGTTTTCAATAGAACCTTTCTTCGAAGAGTATGCCGAACCAACTTCAGAAACTTCGCTGTAGTTAGAAGTCCACATATCGATACCGGCCTGTTCACGGATGGTAAGCTTGAGATTTTCGTTGCCAAGGTTTGGCGAGAACTCAAGGTATGCATTACCGAAAGCACGGTTAGTATGCTGCGAGAACTCATCGTTTTCAGCCCACCAGTAAGGGTTGTTGAACGAAGTGGAACGGAAGAGCACCTGAGTGGTTGGGTCGCCCGGCACGTGAGTCGGGATGCCCTTGAGGTCGTATTCCGACGGAGCCGAGTAAACAACGTTCATGATACCGCTGTTGGCACCCGGGGCCGAAGTGATGCGAGAGCTTGAATAGTTCAGCGAGAAACCGGTCTTCCATTGGTCGTCGATGGTCCAGTCAACAAGGCCACGAGCACCCCAACGGGTCATGCCGGTCGACGGGATGATACCATTCTGGTATGAACTGCTCACACCAAACGAGTAGTTAACCTTGTCGCGGTTCTGCGAAATGTTAACGTTGGTGTTCTCGGTAAAACCGGTTCCGAGGAAGTCGCCTACGTTGTCGTAAACCTGCGGTTTTGTCCAACCATCAAGACCTGCCTGTGCACGTTTGGGGTTGTAGTACATTCCTTCGTGCTTGCCATAGGCCTGAGTATATTTGTTATCGACATTACCACCATAGGTAGCATCATTGGCAAGTTCCGATATCTTTGGACCCCAGTTAAACGACGATGTCGGATCGTATGCACCTACATAGTTACCTTGTGCATATACCTCCTGACGCTGGAATTTGCGCGATACGCGCTCTGCGCTGAGGTTGGTTGATACTGTAACCACTGGTTTCGACGATTTCAACGAACCGCGCTTGGTGGTGATTACAATCACACCGTTCGATGCACGGATACCATAAAGTGCCGATGCTGCCTGACCCTTGAGAACGTTAATCGATTCGATATCCTCTGGGTTGATATCAAGGGTACGGTCAGAAATGTTGGCACCGGTTACCGACGAGCCTGTGCTGTAGTCAGGGGTGGTATTGATTGGCATACCATCTACTACATACAATGGGGCGTTGTTGCCGTCGAACGAACGGGCACCACGAATTACAATCTGAGCCGACGCACCAGGCTGACCCGACGACTGACGTACCGACACACCGGTAAGCTTACCTTGGATGGCGCTTGCCAGCGATGTTGTACCATCGGTGTTGAGGTCTTCAGCCTTAAGGTCCTGGGCTGCGTAGCCAAGTGCCTTACGTTCGCGCTTAATACCCATTGCTGTTACAACTACCTCGTCGAGCTGGGTGTCGGCGCTCTCAAGAACCACCTTTACCTGAGAGGCTGCATCAACCTGCTTAGGCACCATTCCAACGTAAGTAACTGTAATAAGTTTTACACTTTGAGGGACTACAAGAGTGAACTCACCATTATAATCTGTGGCAACTGCGCTGCCACCTCCAACAGGAACAACGGTTGCACCAACCAATGGCTCGTTGTCGCCTGCAAAGACAACCTGTCCTTTCACAGTTTTAGTCTGTGCTGATACTGCTACTACAGATAATAAAGCAAACAGTAATAAAAACAGTTTCTTCATACTTAACATTAATAATTAGACATCAATAAATACAATTTGCAAAAAAGTGTTACAAAGAAATATATTGCTGAATTATTGTGCAAATTTTCTTTAAGGTTTAACATTATGATTAAATTATCGGCGTTTTCTATTCAAAATGATATTTAATAAAATATACGACATTTTGAACAATTATACAAATCTGCGGCAATTATATATTCTCAAACTCGCCAAAAAAACTGCATCCGAACACAATTTACAACCATTTTAGCCACAAATTGAACAAAATTTACCACATTAATGCCTCAAATTAGCATTTTACAAGTCTGTTTACATATCAAACAATTCGCGTGTTAATTACTGTGTTAAAATTAACATTCCTAACATCTGCTAAATCTTAATATCTTGATTGTTTTTGCAATTTTATGCAACAAATAGTAAGCATTTAATTGAAATTAATTACAAATTAAAACTTGACCAATGCAATCCATACAAGGAAATGCATTGGCCAAGTAATATTATTAAAAACATGCAGCTGAATCACTACATCTGCATCATTTTTCTACTCATAATCCCATTCCAGGGCAAAATTGTCAACCACAAGCGTGCTCGAGGCGCCACCGGTAAAGAAATCACCATATTTGCTGGCTGAGCACACTATAAGTATGTGGGTGGGCACCTTATTGGTAGCGTTATATTTCAACGGAATGTCAAACTCGGTGAAATTGTCGACGTTCTGCCCCCACTTCATCTCGCCATAAGCAATGATACCGGGCAGATTAGGACTGAAAAGCTGCTGATTCTTTGGATTGGTGCGGATTTCGTACGGCTGCGCCCAATCGGCAAGGGCTATGTACACCACAGCAGTATCGGGCTGTCCCTTCAGATAGGCATGGTCGGTATTGGAATAGGCAATGGTGGAGGTAGTATACTTCATAAATCCGCGCAGACGAGTTGGGCGGCCTGTGAACGGGCGGCCGAAGCTCAATATGCCATTCGTGCCGTCGGTCTTCACATATCTTCCGGTAAATAGGTTTCCGGCTGCAAGTTTACCCACGGCTGCAATGCCCACAAACTTGGTTTGCAGCAATGCCGCACGCCCGGGCTTGCCGTCGCAGGTCTCGGTGGTTGGCACCGAGTTGCTGTCGCCAAGTGTGGTTGCGCCCTTGTTGCCGGTGTCCCAACACTGTTCGCCGCCTTCGGCCCACGGATTCCATACTTTTCCGTCAAGATACCAATCGTCGAAGTTGAGGTTAGGCACAGTGAGCACCGATTCGGTGGTTACTGATTGAGCTGCCGTGAACTCCTCGTCGGAATAGGCGCGCACTTCATATTCTGTATTGGCTTTCAGATGGCGAATCGAAGCGCTGAACGAGCCTCCGTTGTGGGTAATCCACGAGCTCGGGACCTCAATCCAGTTGTCATCGCCGGCAAGGCGATACTGGAAGCCGTTTTTGCGGCCATCCTGCGCTGCGCCATATGCCCAGACCACATTGGTCCAGCCATCCACCTGAGTGAGCGACACACTCTGGGCCGACTGCTCCACGTAGATGGTCCACTTTTCGTTGACACCATGATAAGCTACTCTCACATCGAACGGCGATGAGAAATCAAGCGTAGCGCCCTCGAGTTCGGGAGTTACGGTTGTGATTTGTTCCGGACCGAGCTTGGCCTTGAGCACCTTCAGAGCCGATAGATTTGCCGACTCAGGCACAGTTACCACAATTCGGCGGCCGGGCACATCAATCACCGACTCGCCTATCTGCCCGTCGATTACAAAATAGCGTTCAATGTTCTGCGATGCCGTTATAGTCCACTCGTAGTCGTAATACAGGAACATCTTCACCGTTACCGGGTTACGCAGGTCGAGAGGCTGTGCCAAATCGGGCGACACAATCTTGGCTCCTTCGTTGATGGTGTACGACACTATCGACACCTTCGACAGGTCGGCGGTCTCGGGCATATACAACGTTACGGTCTTCTTGTCGGAGTCGATGGCGGCGGCACCACTCTCGCCCGATGCGCTGATTGCCGTGAATCTCACATCGAGATGCGGATATGGTATATCGTTTTTAATACACGATGTCATCATCACGAGCACCAACAGCGTGATTATGTAATAGTATTTCTTCATTTCTGTCATAATGAGTCTGATGATATACATTATATTAAATGTGTACGGCAATACCCAGATTGATGTTGAACAAATTAACCTTGAAGTCGGCACCGCTCGAGAAACGCGAGCCCTCCTCCACTTCGTTGGTTTTCTGCTTCTCGTTCTTGAAATAGAAGCCGAGAACGCCAAACGATATGTTGAAGCTCACGTAGTCGTGGAAAAACACGCACAAGCCAGGCGAGAAGTTCAGACGGCACTCAGTTATGTCGGTGCGTGTATCGCGCGGCTCGTTGTTGTAATAGCGCAGGAACCGGCCGGTTCCGCTGCCAAACGACAGGTCGACTTCGTTGAAAATGCCGAACCGCTTCCCGTTGTCAAGACCGATGTAGTGGCGATAGAACACCGATGCCGAATAATATTCGTAGTTATACACCACATTGTGAATGTCGAAATTAAGATCGTCACCAAGGTCAACAGCAAGCGAATTAAGGTCGAAATTGGTCTTGTTGTATCCCAAGCGCATACCTATCGACGAATTGCTCTTGAAGAAATACGACACATACGGCTTCACCGAATAAATGGTACCATTGAGGTTCAGGTCGTCGACCACACTCAAAAACGTAAAGTCGTCGCTGTTGATGCTTCCGTACGAGGCTGTAATACCCAACGACCACTGTCCTTTCGGGATGAACAGATAATTGAAAAGTCCACGGTCGTAACGGCCGAAATTCTTCTCGGGAATAATCACGTCCACTGTATCGTTGCCCACAATTACCATTTCTCGTACATCCTCGGGGGTCTCCTGATTGCTCTGCAACGTATCGGCAACCACCTGTTGCTGTTGGGCACTCACTCCACTGGCCACCCAAATCGCAGCAAGAAATATAATAATTCTGATATTCTTCATCTTCATAATCATTATAGATAGAATGCAGCCCCAATGGAAATTGAGAACAGGTTAATCTTGAAATTTGCCGATGTGGTCTTCAGATTCGATATATAAATCTGGTCGGTGGTGAGTTTTGAATGTGTATATCCAAAACCGAGCACTCCGACATTCACCTCTATTGCAGAATAATTGTTGAGGAACACCACAATGCCCGGAGCCAGACCGATATCAAACGAGAGGTCGCGTTTAAACGAGCCTGTGAAATCGGTGCCTGAGCCATTGGTGGTTTTCGACTGTCCGTAGCCAAATTCGAGCTGCATTTCGGCAAAAAGACCGAAACGGCTTGTCGAGCCCAGGCTAAGATACTGGCGAAGGATGCCCATGGCCGATATCTTATGGTTAATATCGTAAAGGTTGTCGGCACTATAGTCGGATTCAGAATCGAACTTTATCTCGGCCTCGTCAATCTTCGAGCGCGAACGCTTATAGGCCACACGTCCACCTATAGCGAGGTTGTCCTTGACTGCATAGCATAGCATGGGGCTCACCTTCATCGAATAGGTATTGCCCGATATGCCCTCGACTATCAGAAACTGATAATTGTCGTTGTTCGACTGGCTGAAGCTGGCCGTCAGGCCGGCTATGAATTGCCCCTTCGGAATAAAAGTGGTTTGTTCAAGGCCACGACGGAATGGCTGCTGCGCCATGGCTGCACTACAGAAGCACAGCACTGCCACAATGGCCAACATCATTCCGATTGGTCGTTTTCTAATCATATATCCTTATATAATGAAATATCACTCCATAACGGCGGCCGAAGCTGCCGCATTTTGATAGTTGTTTTATTCAACAATTCTGATTCCGGAAAAGTTCCGGAATCAGAATAAAGTTGAAATTCGCTGCAAAGGTAGTGCAAATCGGGCAATCGGAGCCCGATTTTACATCACATTGTTTTATTCGTACACAAATTCTATGTCGTCGAGCCACATTGTTGCGCTGGTGCTACCCACAAAGTAGTCGCCCCAGTAGCTGGCCGAACCCACAAGCATCATATACGATGGTGTCTCGTCGCTGTAGTAAGTAATCGGTATGGTGAACTCTACCATGTCGTCGCCTTCGGTGTCGGCATCCCATATCATCTCGCCGAATGCTATTATGCGAGAATCGTTCTTGTCGAACAGTCGACGTTCCGACGACTTGGTACGTATCACGAACGACCAATCTGTATTATCATACGACTCTGCCACCGAATTGGTAAGCGCAAAGTACAATGTACCCTTGTCGGTCATGTCCTTGGTTACCTCTGGTATATCCGAGCTGGTATAGTTGATATTGCCTGTGCGATACTTCACATAGCCGTGGATGGCCTTCGGACGGGCTGTAAACGGACGGCCGAAACCAAGGATACCGTTGGTGCCATCGGTCTTGAGATATTTGCCCACGAATACGTTTCCTGCTGCAAACTTACCAATACCCAGTAATGCCACATATGCCGACTGCATCTTGATGGAGCATGTGCCGCCGTGCTTGATGCTGGTGTCCTTGGTGGTGATGTTCTGGTTGAGGGTTATCGAGCCATGGTTACCTGTATCCCAGAATAGATTATCAGCACTTAACGAAGGAACGAGAGCACCTTCGCTGTCGGTAAACCAGTCCTCAAAGCCACCATTGGTGAGCGGTGTGTCGGCCCCGGTGGTGAACTGCAGCACCTTTCCGTCGAAGCTGTCGCAAGCGGCCATGAAGTCGTAAGTGGTCGATGCCGTCAGGCCGGTTACCTTGGCGTAGAAGGTGTCGCCCTCTACGGTGGCCACTGCCGATTGCCATTGCGATTCGCCTTGCTTGCGGTATTTGATTACTATGTTCGATGCCTCTGCCTTGGCTATCGTTCCGCGAAGGGTGGCCGAATATTGCTTGATATCGGCATCGGCGGCCGCCTTGGTTACTACCAACGCATCGGAAACCTCAATAACCACCGTTTTCTGCGAGGTCTTGCCTTCGGCATCGGTAGCCTTGATTACAACATTATATATGCCGTTGGGCAGGCTGTTGAGCAAATCTTCGGAAAATGAGATTTTCGATATAGAATTGTCGTCCTCGGCAATATAGGTGTAAACATGTGTCAGACCAAGAGCTTCCACCGACGAATAAGCCGATTCACTCATGTTGATGAGGTCGAATTCATTGGCTGGGAAGCCAAGGGTGGTGAAGTAGTCGCACGACACCACTACATTGGTCAGCGCAGCCACTGCTGCGATATACACAGTGCGCTTCTGGAACGATCCCTGTTCGCCAAAGAGCGACTGGCTGATGTCGAAGCCGCTTCCGTAGATAGTTGGAGCCGGCTTCAAGGTTACCGATTCGTTGATGTCGAGTGTCGACTCGTCAACCTCCACCTCAATGAATGCACCTCCCACATTATCATCGGCCTGGCTGTATTTGATAGTCAAGGCATACTCTGTGGCACGCTTTACATTTTCAATTACGCCCTCCTTGCGGAAGTCGGTACCGTCGATTTGCTTGCCAGTAATCACATATGTCAGGTTGGTGTCGCCGTCAGGCATCATATAGTAGCCCTTGACGCTCGACGCGTTTTCGGCTGTGAAATCGAGCGAGGCTTTGCTGTTGCCCACGCTCACAGCGTAGTCTGAAAGAACGCCGGTGAGCGATGAATCGAAATTAACCGATGCCACAACGTTGGCTATCTTGCACTCTACGGTAACCACGGTCTGCGAGCCTTTGGAAATTGTAAACGGAGTGGTGCCCTTGAAGTATTTCTGGGTAAACGAAGCATCTACGCTGTCGCCGGCCCATGCTTCGGCACGATAGTTGCCACTGAGCAATGCTATTTCGCTCGGAATCTCACTAAGCCCATGATACTTACGCACCAAGGCCTTGCTGTTGTATACGTAGATAGTGCAGTTCTCTGCGAGTTCGTCCGACGAACGGCTCACTATCTTGTCGATGGTCTCGTTGATGGCTACTTTTAGCTTAAGCTTGCCTTCGCCGCTGAAATCGGCCTCGTCGTTGCTGCATGCAGAGAATGTCAACATTGCTGCAATGCCAAACAATATGAAATATATTATCTTTTTCATGACCTTACTCTGCTTCGAACTTAAGTGTAACTTCTGTTGACTGTCCCTTGACGTCGACTACTTCAAGGATAAACTTGTGAACACCTTCAAACTTCTTCAACAGTACCATAAATTGAGATATGTCGAAGGTAATTGTCTCGGTGCTGCCTGCCACCTGGCTGCCGGTTGGGAATCCAAGGCCGCTGAGCGCCGACTCAAGGTCGCCCGGGTTAGCAAGGTCGAAGTTTGAGCGCAGACCTACACTTTCGAGTTCTTCAGGCGTCAATGTCGGAGAGTCGATGGTGACATTGAGGTTCTGGATACCGTTAGGAGCTGTAATGAAGACTATTGCCTGCATGCCATCGGTGATTACGTTAATGTTCTCGAGGTCGAGGGTTTCGCTGGTAATTGTTGGAGCAGTTTCGTCGGCCTTCGGGTCTTGGGTAACCACGAGTGTCTGAGTCATTGAGCCCATGTTGAAGGTCACGGTAGCCGAACGCTGCGATTCGGTAGTATTCTCAAGTGTTGTCACCGTAACGGTGGTTTCTCCCGCTGCACCCGATGTAGCGCTGAGGGTGATCCAGTCGGCGGTGGTGCTTGCTGTCCACTGCGATGTTGCTGTAACCACAACATTCTTCGAGGCGGCTGCCGAAGTGAACTTCAGCGCATTGTTGCTGAGCTTGAGCATATCATCGGGGTCTACTGTCTCTTCCTCGATAGGAACGTCTACGGTCATATCAACCGATGTGACATATGAATCGAGAGCCAGGCCCGTTGTGCCGATCAAACCGGTTTCATCCGGTGGAACGGGTGAATCCTTAACACCGAAGGTGATTATGCGGTGCTGGCCGGGTGCCACATCGGCAAGAACCTTATACTCGTTCATATAGTAGCCGTTAACGGTTCCGGTGAAGGTTGCCACCAGTGTGGTGCTCGATTCTACATATTTGAAGTATCCCGAACGGGTTTCGTTGTAGGCGAAATCGAGCGAGCCGGTTTCTCCAACTATTACGTTTACCTTAACGTCGTTGCCCGAACCAATTAACGCCTTCAGGGCATCGGAGTAGCGGATTGACACCTTCACATTGCTGAGTTTGCAGGTGAGGGTGCCGAGCTCAGCTATCTCATTCTTGGTGATGGTAACATCCTTGTCGGCATAGTAGTATGGAGTCTCCCAGGCTGCTGTCTGCACCTGAGTGTTATAGGCGCGCACTGTATAGTCGCCCACTTTCAGGGTCACCACTGCCGGCATCTCCGAATATTTCCATGTATAGGCAATGTTGCCGGTTGTCTTGTTGACTATGTCAACTGTGTAGTTGCTCACGTCGGCCGTGCTTCGGCTTTCGATTACGTCTTCTATGCTTATCACATTAACCAAAAGCGACTTCATCGACAATTGGCCTTCTCCCGATTCCTGGCCGGGATAGTTAGGGTCGTCGCAAGCGGTAAAGGAAAGCAATGCGGCTAACGAGCCTAACATCAGTTTATATATCTTATTCATAATGAATGGCTATTGATTAATATGTTAATGAAATGTCGTCGATATACAGCATACTTCCGCGGTGAACTTTAAGCGTCTCGTCACCTATCTGGGTGCTGACATCTACATTCAAATCGCTTCGGGTGATTTCGGTCTTTGTCGTCGAGTAGAAACTTACATAAATCGAAGTGGCCTTAACCTTGGTGTTGGTATAGTTAAGAGCTACTGTAACTTTCCGGAACGAGGTGTTCGATGCACTTGTAGCTTCGGGCTCAAACGAACCGGTTGCTATCACTACGTCACCTGAGCGTACCTCTATCTCTGCTCGGAACTGGTCGGTGTTCTTAGGCTGATATCTGTACCAGAACGAGAATGCCAACGGACGCGACGGGAAGCTATGGCCGGTGGTTACTTCTTCGGAATTACCGGTCCAATGATATGTCCCGATAAACAAGCGTCCCACAAATGGTGCCTCATCATAAATAATCGAACCTGAGCCGGCATTGGTATTGGAATAACCGCCACCACTGCCACTGGTGTAAATCTGTGCCGAATAGATACCACTATTCACGATTGTTGAATTGGGGCTTACTGTACAGCTTGACGTACATTCTACACGGGATACCGAGTAGTCATAGGCACGTTCGTTGTTTGTAGCCCACCAGATATCGGTCTCGCCACTTGCATATGGCAAATAATCGTATACTTTTTTATTTGAACTAATTATTACAGCTGTTTTGCCTATCGAATTTTTGCTCCACGATTCCATATCGCTGTTTGGTATCTGGGCGTCGGCTTCAGTGTTAAACGAAATTGGCGACGAATATACCGGTGATGCCGACTCAACTACCGATGCCTTCAGCGAATAGGCTGTCGATGGCGTGAGGCTTGTGAACAGCAGGTCGCCGGTGGCTGTGTCGCGAGTGACGTTGGTGGTCTTTACGTAGGTGTCCGAGCCGGGGTTGAGATAGAAGGTGGCATATGTGGCAATCTTGGCGAGCACATCCGACGAAGCCGACAGACGCACTGTGGCTGTCTTGGCCCACACATCAACATCGTCAACGCTCAGCGTATAGGCCGGCTCGTTGCGCTGTACCTGCAGGTTCTGCTCTATCATGCCACCATTATAGTTGGCATTGATTCTTGGATGAGTATTACTCCACGGTATGTTGAGTGTCACCTTGTAATCGTTGTTGCCGAGGTCGTCAACTCTTGCTACTGTTACTTGTTCTGCCACTCCAAGCGAATTAGTCACAGAGAACACAGTCTTGTCAGTAAGTCCTTCACCCACAAAATGCACATTCACAGGCACCTGGGTGGCGATATAGTCGATACTTCCGGACGAGGCTGCCGTAAACTCAACTTTCTTTGTGGTTACGTTGAGGGTGATGGTTTCCGACACCTTGGTGAAGATATCCTTGGCCTGAACCACGAATGTGTGCGATGTACTCGAGGCTGTTGCACGTAGGTTCTTGATAAGTTCGGTGAAATCAACGAGTGCCATCTTATCGGGATTCTTCCACACTGTTGTGCTGAAACCGAGACTGCTCAACAGATTCTTCTGGGCGTCGGTGGCTGCAACGAGGTCGAGTTCGGCCGGCCAGCCTTTCGACTGCAGAAATTCTGATGTGGTAGTGAGTGTAACCTCTTTCAAGCCGGCAAGTGCATTGATTGATGTTTTAAGTGGCGTTGCATACGAATCGCCTTCAAACACCTCGATTGTGGCTCCGTTATCGTAACCCTTGGCCTCGGCTGTGGGCTCCGGTGCGTTGAGCAGCTCGTCGCTGAGGGTGATTTCGATTGGCTGGGCCACTGTGGTTTCGTCGAAGATCACTCTTAGCACAGCTTCGCCCACTTCACCGCCATTTACGTCGAAGGTAACATTATAGAATGTGCGGGGCTTGGCGTTCGATATGCTCGCCGGTGTAAAGGTGAGCGAGCCACCCGATGCTCGAACCAGATTAAGCTCGAGCGAAATGTTTCCGGGACGAACGTATGCCACACGGGTCTCATCTTGTGTAAAATCTATGTATGAGCCGCCGGCTGAATGAATCTTCGCCGAATAGCTCGAAAAATACTTCTTGAAAGCATCGGTGTAGTTGATAGCCACCATAGTGTTGGCCAACACCGCTGTCACGGTTGGTGTTGTGGTTTCCGAATCGATAACGGTTAACTCGGTTTCTCCATAATAATACGGCTTGTCGAAACCTTCTTCGTCGGCCGCACCATAATACAACTGAAGGGTGTAGTCACCTATCGGAAATTTGGTGCTGGCATCGAACTGCCCTACCGATTCCCATGCCTTAAAATAAGAGCCGTCCTTCTTGGCCAATTTCACGCCAAACGACTCTATTTCTGGAGCATATGCCTGAGCCTCACTCGAACGAGATATCGCCCCTGTGCTGGTCACGTTGGAATCGGCGGTGAAAGTGGCATCAATCATACCGCTGCCGCCTGTCGTGGGGTCGTCGTTCTGGCTGCACGCTGCAAGCATTGCCAACGGCAATAAGCCTAATAAATGCAATCTCATAAATTATAGTTTAATGATATTTTTTTCACAAAAAAATGAGTAACGACACTTGTCGCCACTATTATTCTGCCCACAAAATAAACGATTATTTTTCACTTGTCGGCACTCAAAGCCCAAAAATATTATCATTTTAATTGAAATTCAATACAATTGCAAACCATCAACCAAACAAATCCACAAATTTGTACATACATCTCCACCATTTTCCACCCATTTCCATAGTAAAAACCGTGAAATTGCTAATGCATCGGGGCATAGATTAAGCACGATTTTCACCTCAAACTACGATTTGGATTTGCCATTTCGCAAATCATTTATACTTTTGCCATATAATTTGACTTCGAATCAGAAAACAGAAAACATAATTAGATTATGAACAGAAAAATTGCAACCATCATTTTCGCTGTCATCGCTCTGGCAATGAACAGCAACACGTATGCTTTCGATTGGTCGTCGCTCAAAAACGCTCTCTCGAACGGCACTGTTGAAAATATTGTGAACGGGGTTATCGGCACAAGCGACATCTCGATTGCAGACATCGAAGGTTCTTGGAGCTACAAGGCTCCGGCAGTGGCTTTCGAAAGCGAGGACCTGCTCAAGAAGGCTGGTGGCTCAGCCATGGCCACTACAATCGAGAACAAGTTGTCGCCTTATTACCAGAAATTCGGCATGAACAAAATCGTGATGACTTTCAACTCCGACAGCACTTTCGTGATGCAGTTTAAAAAGGGCAAACTCACCGGAAAGCTCACCAAGGAGGGCGATGATTTCTACCTGAACTACGACTCGATCACCAAAATCAAGAGCTTCAAGTCGAAAGTCCACATCAAGAAGGGAACAACTCTCGAAATCACCTACGACGTGTCGAAACTCCTAACCCTGATGTCATCGGTAGCCAAAATCAGCGGAAACTCCACTGCCAAAAGCGCCGCAAACCTGCTCAACAGCTACAAAGGCATGTACGCCGGATTTGAACTGCAGAAAACCAATTAACTTCACCAACCCCGAAAAACGGCAGCAACGCAAATCGATGCTGCCGTTTTTTTTATTTTTACTGCCACCTCTCTATTCACAATTTAGCCGGCCCAAACACTCATTCTCACATATTTATTGTAACTTTGCATACGTTTTTGCAAATAATAGAATTTACAACATATATGGAAAAGAATTTCAAGAGGACAACAGTTACAGCCGCACTGCCTTACGCTAACGGCCCTGTACACATTGGCCACTTGGCTGGGGTATACGTTCCGGCCGATATCTATGTGCGCTATCTGCGCCTCAAACGCCGCGATGTGATTTTCATCGGTGGCTCCGACGAGCATGGTGTGCCCGTTACCATCCGAGCAAAGAAGGAGGGCTGCACCCCTCAGGACGTGGTCGACCGTTATCACGCGCTCATCAAGCGCTCATTCGAGGAATTCGGTATCTCGTTCGACATCTACAGCCGCACCACTTCCGAAACACATCACAAACTCGCATCTGACTTCTTCCGCAAACTCTACGACAACAACAAATTCGTGGAGTTGGAGAGCGAACAGTTCTACGACGAACAGGAGCACCAGTTCCTCACCGACCGTAATATCATGGGCGAATGCCCGCGCTGCCATGCCCAGGGTGCATATGGCGACCAGTGCGAAAAGTGCGGCTCTACCCTCTCGCCCGACGAACTAATCAACCCGGTGAATAAACTCACCGGCAACAAGTTGGTGAAACGCCCAACAAACCACTGGTATCTACCGCTAAACGACTATCAGCAGTGGCTCGAGAAATGGATTCTCGAGGAACACAAGGAATGGCGTCCTAACGTGTATGGCCAGTGCAAATCGTGGCTCGACAATGGGCTGAAGCCGCGTGCCGTTACACGCGACCTCGATTGGGGTATTCCCGTTCCGGTGGAAGGAGCCGAAGGCAAGGTGCTTTACGTGTGGTTCGACGCTCCTATCGGATACATCTCCAACACCAAGGAACTTCTTCCCGACAGCTGGGAGAAATGGTGGAAAGACCCCGAAACCCGACTTATCCACTTCATCGGTAAGGACAACATCGTGTTCCACTGCATCGTTTTCCCGAGCATGCTCAAGGCCGAAGGGTCATACATACTCCCCGACAACGTGCCAAGCAACGAATTCCTTAACCTCGAGGGCGACAAAATTTCAACATCACGAAACTGGGCTGTATGGCTCAACGAGTATCTCGTCGATTTCCCCGGAAAGCAGGATGTGCTCCGTTATGTACTCACTGCAAACGCTCCTGAAACTAAGGACAACGACTTCACATGGAGCGATTTCCAAGCTCGAAACAACAACGAGCTGGTGGCTATCTACGGCAACTTCGTTAACCGCGCCCTCCAGCTCACAAAAAAATATTTCGACGGTGCTGTACCACCTTGCGGCGAACTATCCGACTACGACCGACAGACTCTCGGCGAATTTGCCGAGGTGAAGGCCAAGGTGGAGAATCTGCTCGAAAACTTCTGTTTCCGCGATGCTCAGAAAGAGGTGATGAACCTGGCTCGAATTGGCAACAAATACCTTGCCGATACCGAACCTTGGAAACTCGCCAAGACCGACATGGCTCGCGTTGGCACTATCCTCAACCTGTCGCTGCAGCTCGTAGCAAACCTCTCGATTGCTTTCGAGCCGTTCCTGCCTTTCAGCAGCGCTAAACTGCGCCGAATGCTCAACATTCAGGAGATTGAATGGGACCGTCTGGGAAGCACCGACCTGCTCGCTGTAGGGCATCAGCTCGAGGCGCCACAGCTCCTCTTCGAAAAAATCGAGGACAGCGCCATCGATGCGCAGATGCAACGTCTGGCCGACATCAAGAAAGCCAACGAAGCTGCCAACTTCCAGGCTGCTCCGATTAAGCCTACTATCGCTTTCGACGATTTCGAAAAGCTCGATATCCGCGTGGGACGTGTGCTCGAATGCGAGGCTGTGCCGAAAATGAAGAAACTGCTGAAGTTCAAAATCGACGACGGTATCAATGGCCGAACAATCGTCAGTGGCATTGCTCAGCACTACAAGCCCGAAGAACTCGTGGGCAAGGAGGTGCTGTTCATCGCTAACCTCGCGCCTCGCCAATTTAAGAACGGACTGGTGAGCGAAGGTATGATTCTCTCGGCCGAGGACTTCGACGGAAGTCTGGCTGTTACTTCGCTTCTGCGCGAGGTGAAGCCTGGCAGCGAAGTGAAATAACGAAAGCTTTATCCGACGCTTTATATGGCTGAGTCGCTTAAAGACAAAACCGCAAAAGGACTTTTCTGGGGAGGTTTCAGCAACGGTGCTCAACAGTTGCTGAACCTCCTTTTCGGTATCGTCCTGGCGCGATTGCTCGACGTTAACGACTACGGCATGATTGCAATGCTGTCGATTTTCTCGCTCATTGCATCCACTCTGCAGGAGGGCGGTTTCATTTCTGCACTCACCAATCGCCGAAATGCATCTCACGCCGATTTCAATTCGGTGTTCTGGTTTTGCTCCGCTGTTGGATTCTCGCTCTATGCTCTGCTGGCGCTGGCTGCTCCCCTGATATCGGCTTTCTACAGCATCGACGAACTCACGCCGCTGGCTCGGCTGTCGTTCCTGTCGTTTGCCATATCAAGCCTGGGAATCGCTCCGCGAGCCATCCTTTTCAAGAACCTTAAGGTGAAGCAGGCCACAATAATCAACCTATCGGCGCTGCTCATCTCGGGATGTGTGGGTATATTACTGGCTTATAACGGTTGGGCATACTGGGGCATAGCCTGGCAGACAATTACTTTTGTCAGCGTCACAACGGCCTTGAACTTCTACTTCGCAAAATGGCACCCCTCTCTCTCGTTCTCGATAAAGCCTATTCGGGAAATGTTCGGGTTCAGCAGCAAAATAATCGTTACTAACATATTCACAATCATCAACAACGACCTGCTGAGCGTGATTCTCGGACGGCTGTACTCGCAGCACGAGGTGGGCAACTTCAATCAGGCAAACAAATGGAACAGCATGGGCCACAACCTGATTACCGGTATGATTAACGGCATCGCTCAGCCGGTGTTTTCCAGCATCGACAACTCTGCACGCCAGCTGGCGGTGTTCCGAAAGCTATTGCGTTTCACTGCATTGGTATCGTTCCCGGTTATGTTGGGCATATGCTTCATTGCGCCCGAGTTCATTGTCATCGCCATCACCGACAAATGGATTGAGAGCGTTCCGCTATTGCAGATACTATGCTGCTGGGGAGCTTTTGTGCCTATCATTAAGCTATACACCAATCTGCTTATCAGCCGTGGCCTATCGGGCATCTACATGTGGTGCACCATCGCGCTCTCGGCGGTGCAGCTCTCGCTCATTTGCTGCTCCTACAGCTTGGGCATCAGCTGGATTGTAATGATTTTCGTGGCCACTCACATTGCGTGGCTGCTGGTATGGCACCGGTTCGTTAACCGCGAGATTGGGCTAAGGCTCTTCGATTCGCTGCGCGACATAGCGCCCTTTCTCGTCATTGCCATCGTGGCTATTGCAGCATCAAGCCTGGTTTCGTGCCATATCGGCAACATCTACCTCCGTTTTGCTGCCAAGATAGTGGTAACCGCTGCACTCTACATTGCCATCATCTGGCGCCTTCAGGCCCGGATTTTCCACGAATGTATCGACTATCTACTTAAACGACACAAGCAATGAGCACCATTATCCCTATTTTCTTTACTTTCGACAGCAACTACGTCACCGCCGCGGCTGTTACGTTCCGCTCAATGCTCGAGAATGCCGACCACACTTACCAATATCGGCTCTACGTGCTGCATGCGGGTATCCCCGAACGGCTGCGAAAGCGCCTGTATCGCGTGGTGGCGCATTTCGCCAATGCCGAGCTGGGTTTTATCAACGTCGCCCGATTCGACAACGAGCTGATTACCACTGCTAAGTCGCATTTCTCGAAGGAAATCTACTATAAACTGTTGGCTGCGGAGATTTTCCCGCAGTACGACCGAATTCTATGTTCGGATGTCGATGTGGTGTTTACAGGCGACATCGCGCCCTCGTTCTTCGCTTTCGACGGCGACGATTTCTACTATGCCGGTGTGGGACAGATTACACACGACGACCGTCGAATTGCAAAATACAATGCCAACTTCACCCCTGACGAAATCGACACTCTTCGCCACGAGATTGCTGCCGGGTATCTGCTGTTCAACCTCAAGGCGATGCGGGCCGACGGCACCGACAAGCGCGTGCCTCAATTCTATTGCGACAACTACCACCGGCTGCTCCTACCCGAGCAGGATTGTCTGATTTTATGCTGCTGGCCTAAGGTGCGACATCTGGCAATGGAATATGTGGTGAGCAACTCGTTCTATCGCCTTGATGCCGCCTCGGTGGAGTTCGACCACTACAACCCACAACTCCCTTCCGATACCGCCGAGCGCATCGAATGGTTCACTTCGGCTCTCGCACACCCCGTACAAGTGCACTACGTTGGCCCAAACAAGCCTTGGAACAGCTTCGGTGTGCCGCGACAGGGACTTTGGTTCCGGTATTTGTGGCGCTCGCGACAGATTCTACCCTATTTGGCGGAGATTCCGCACCACATTTCTCTCCGGCTCAAACGCTACAGTCTGCGCCGCTTCATAAACAAGCAAATAAACCGTTTTAAACGATGACCGACAACACATTAGCTCCAATTCTGCTGTTCGTATACAACCGTCCGCAGCACACCCGCCGACTCCTCGACAGCCTTCTTGCCAACGATGAATGTCGGCTCAGCTCATTGTATGTCTACTCCGACGGCGCTCGCGACGAGGCTTCTGCCTCTGCCGTGGCCGAGGTGCGTGCCATTGTACACTCCGTCACTGGATTCGCTCGGATTGAAGTGATTGAGCGCGAGAACAATATGGGGCTGGCGGCAAACGTTATCGAGGGCGTCACTACTCAGGTTCGCGCTCACGGACGGGTGATTGTCCTCGAGGACGACCTTGTGCTGTCGCCTTTCTTCCTCCGGTTTATGAACGATGCTCTCTCTGTTTACGCCGACGAGCCTCGCGTGGGGCACATCCAGGCATGCGATTTTACCGGCGACCCGTCGTTGTCCGACACTTTCCTTATAAAATTCACCGGAAGCTGGGGCTGGGCAACCTGGGAGCGAGCCTGGCGCCATTTTAACCCCGACGGAAAGCAATTGCTCGCCCGTTTGGAACAAACTCGCCAGACGAGCCGTTTCGACTTCAACGGTGCATACCGGTTCACACGAATGCTACGCCGTCAGATTGCCGGCAAAAACAATTCTTGGGCCATCCGATGGAATGCAAGCCTATTTGTCGACAACATCCTGTCGCTTAACGTCGGACGCTCGCTCGTAGCCAACGTGGGATTTGACGGCTCAGGCACTAACTGTGGCGGAGGCAACCTCTACGCGTCCAACCTTGCCCAACATCCCATCGAAGTGGTGAAAATAACGCCCATAGAAGAAAACATGGAAGCGCGACGCTGTTTTGAGCGTTATTATCGCCGAAATTTCGGATTCTGGCCAAGAGTTAAGCGCCGCATCATCCGCACCATCCACGGCGACTTCCGCAAATAATCCCCATTTCGCATATAAATCAAGCAACGAACACGCCCGCTGCACCCTGAAAGGGCAAGGTCCTTATAGCCTATGGCAACGCCCCAGGTTTCGTCATGCGTATTCATTTATTTCACCCGTCCACCCGCAAAAATACCACCAATCCCATCCGCCACATGGCGATAACCGCCACTCCTGCGGCAATGACATAAAAAACCGGGTTACCTCACGGTAGCCCGGTCCCAATAGATAGTGTTATAAAACTGCAAATCCTTTACAGTTTATCGTTATTCAGTGTAACACTATCCCGTTGGCTGTCAGCAATTAGTCTATCTAATTACTTTACGGCCTTAACGGCATAGTTGTTGTTGAATTTCAGTACGTATACGCCCTTGGCAAGGTCGTTGGCTGGTACCACATTGTCACCGGCTACGAGAGCTGCCTTCTTTACGAGCTGACCGGCTACAGTGTAGATAGCTACTGAGTTAACGCCTGCATTAGCCTTGATGTTGAAGTTGCCACCGGCTACCGATACCTTTACGGCGTCGCTTGCTACGGCCTTAACACCACCGTCACCCTGGATTACGCGGATGGTGGCGTTGCTACCAGGAACTGAAATATGAACGTCGGCATAGCGAGCTTCTACTGAAGTTGCAGCAAATTCAATGTAGCTCATTTCTGTATCCTTATCATCTCCTAAATTGTAAACCAACCATGGTGCATTGTCGATTACGCCATCCATATCGGCATCTTCTTCAATTGTCCAAGCAGTAGTATAGAAATATGAGTTAACATCTACGCGGGTAGGTTCGTTAGCAACATCGAGCTGAACGCGCTCAGTTTCAGGATCAAGCCAAGTAAAGCAAGCATCGAAGTTGAGATTCATCGATTTTGCTTGAATTTTTGTAGTTCCAGCAGCGGTAAGAGTATAAAGATCCGATGGAACGAACGCAGAAGTATCTTCTCCACCTGCAGTCTTGTAGGCAACTTTTACATAGCTGTAACAATCACGTGCATTATTTCTAGCTTCGAAAGAATACATAGGAATAACCGGAACGTCTGCAGTTATTTCTGCATAGAAAGCCGAATTTATAGTAATTGGGTCATAGCTCATCAAGCCATATTCATCTTCTTTTCCGAGGTCAAATACAATCATATCGAAGGAATCTGCTTCAGTAGGAAGACTTGTTTCAGCTACATAAGTACCTGAAGCGATAACTTCATCTGTAAGATTTCCTTCGTCATCAATCTTATAGAGAGTAAGTTTTATTTCTGCACCAGCATCACAAGTTACTAAAGCAGGAATCCAAGCCTGACTGATAGCATATGAATGATTTGCTGCAGGGAAGATGTTGCCAAGTCCTACCACATTACTACTACCTTCAGCACCTACTGCCAGACCAAGATAGTTCTCCATAAAGTCTTGGTCAGTAATCAAATCGTTATAATCAGCACCTGCGTTAAGGCTGTAGAGACTTTCGAAAGCTGTTTTATAAAGTGTACTGTCAGCATCAGCAGTTGTATCACCGAAGTAAACATATGCAGGTGAACCATCTGCATTAGTACCATTAGAAACCTTATAAGATCCACCAGCCTGATAGAACGCACCTTTTGAAAAACCTTCCGATACATTGGTACCATCTGATACTGTCAAAACAGGTGAATCATACTGTGAGTATGGGTATTCTACAATCAAGTGTTTCGAAGTAGAAGTAATTGGATCTTCGGCAAATGTCTCTGGGTCGGTGTATGACCACTGATACTGGGTAGCTGTTGACGGCGAAGTGTTATAGAATATGTTCGACGCATATGCTCCTGTATGAACAATACTTATTTTATATGAATAAAATTCAGGAGAAAAACCAATAAAGAACGATCCAAGAGGCTGATAAGAAGCTTCAATTGTTGCAGCCGTTTCTTCTGCCGGTGTGGCAAAATTCTTCAACTGAAATGGAACATAGCTCTTAACTGCCTTACGATCGAGTGAAATACCATTAACGGTAAGGGCCTCTGCCTTACGCTCAACTGTTACAGGTTCAAGGTTTGATTTCGAAAGTGGCTCAACCTTGACCAATTCTGGTGTTACAGCCGATGCAGCAACTGTAGCGACCATTGCGCACGAAAGAAGTAAAGTTTTTTTCATTTCGATGAAAATTTAGAGTTAATAAATAGAATCTATAGCTATCAATGCCGACCTCTAATTAAAAGAGGTCAACATTGATTAGGTTATTACCACTGGTAAGTGAAAGTTTTGTTGGTGCAGTTGTTGAATTGGCAGTTACTGTGAACGACGATTTTGAAAGCAAATCGAGGAAAGAAGTGAACGCCGGAACCTTTGACAGGTGGGCCAAACCATTTTTGTCTCCGGTACCGTTATACGAAATTTTCACAGTGTTGTCATTCTCTACAACAATATCCAAATACAAATTACATTTTGCAGATCCGTTTTCAAAATAGAGGGCAAACTTTTTAGCCGATGCCACATAAGTGAAACGGAATAGCTTGAAAGCAAACTTAGGGAATGCCGCCTTACAGCCATCAACAACTGCCTGATATGCTGCAGGGAATTCGCCGCCAAGAGTTTCCGGGTCTATTGTCCACTTTAGAGTCTGACTTGCAAACACTTTAGCAGGAACATCACATGATATATACGAGGCGTTGTCGTCGAGGCAAAGGAGCTTGCCCGATTCGTCGAAAGCAAATTCCGAGAAGCTCTGACCTTCGGTGTTGCCCGGGCCGTAGCCTTCCCATGCCGAGATAAAGCGGAAACCTTTCTCGGTGAGCACGTATGGATAATATTTTGTGTCGGTAACAGGGTCGCCTCCTTCAGGAACCACCGAAATCAAGCCGCTCGAACAATCGCTCAGTTCATAGTTCTGGCCTTCTGAATGAAGAACGAGAGTGTTGTACTTGCTGTTAAACATTGCATCGCGGTGTGCAATGAGGTTATCGAAGTACTGCTCGGCAGTTTCGCCATCCTTAAGGGGCAGCAACAGAGCGGTAATTGAGGTTTTCTTGCCTCGGAGAATCACTGTGTCGGCTTGTGCCTTCATCACCATGAACTCATAGTCGCCTCCATGGCCTATACCCACTGCTTCAGGGTCGATACCAGGGTCGGAGAACACGTGGAACACGTTGTTATAGGTGTTGAAGGTGAGCACCGGACCGTTGTCTGCAATCATCTCAAACAGGCTGGTCTCCTGCTGCAGCTGATAGTTGTTCGAAAAGTTTGCCGAAGCGATGTTCACACTGCCGTCGGTCGAGAATTTCATCACAAACGAGGCTCCGGGTTCGTCGCCGTTGGCAAAATACTGCATCACCCAGCCGTTGGGTGCCGATGTAAGCACATCGGAATACTCCACGAGGGCGTTTTCGATACGGTTGGCAGCCGAATCGTCGAAGATGTCCTCTACTTCGTTCTTACACGATGTCGACATCAACAGGGCGGTGGCTACTGCTGCCGTAAAAAATATCTTGGTTTTCATATCTATCAATGTTTAATCGGATTATTGAACGTTTCTAATTTGGTCAAGCAATTTGTCGGTGAATTCTGAATTCACGTTGTTCTGACGCTTCTGTACCTCCTCGCGCAGTGCATCGAGGTCGGCATTCCATGCGCTCTTGAACCATTCGCGTGCTATGTTGATTTTCTGGTCGAGAACCTGAACTCCGTCGATGCCATCCTTGTCGGCAACGGCATATACCTGGAAGCGATAGTTCTTCTTGGCTGCGCTGTCATACCAATCGTCGAGATTGGCATCGATGTCACCGCTCTTTATCAACTTAACCACTTCGCTTACAACGTCGTTCTTCAGATAGCGGGTCTCAACGCCGTTTTCAGTTACAATCTCAATATCGTCGTCGGTGATGGCACGGTCGTGACCGTAGTCATACGGGATGGTGAGGTTACGGTTTTCGTCGTTAACCTCGTTCTTGAAATAGATGAACCACGACGAGTAGATTGGGTCGAGCGATTCAGGGTCGTTAACTTCCCAACCACGGGCTGCGTAGTCGTAAAGCTTTGCCAACTGGTCGTCGGTCTTTACAATATAGTTGGCGATGGTCTCGGCAAAGTCCTCACGTGTTTCCGAGCTACCGTAGTTGCTGAAGAAACCGAGCGATGCACACATACCTTCGTCACGGTCCTGCCAGTTACTCGAGTCGTAGTGACCGGTGCTCAGCAGGTTGAACTCAGTAGGATAGCTCTTTGTCTGGTGAAGAATGTGCGAGAACTCGTGGTGCATGGTCTTGAAATAGTATTCGTTGAGCATGTCCATGTCGTCGAGGTCAAGGTCGTTCACACGGAACAGCGACACCTTGATACCGCCTTCAGCAAGACCGAGGATAATGGTACCCGAAGTTGGGTTGTAGGCCGGCGAACCGATGATGTGGATGATACGCGGACCGTAGAACTTCAAGAACTCAGGGTCGACGATGTCATTATAAACGTCGAACCAAAGATATTTCACCAGCACGGCAAGCTTCTGGCTATTGTCGAATGTTGCCGGCACAAGGTTATAGTTGAGGTCGGTACCTACGTCTTCCATCTTGTAGCGGAAGTCGAGGTTGTAGGGCAACAGGAAGTTGTCCTGCAGCCACTTGTCGAATTTGTAGGAGTACGACGATGGGTCAAGAGCATCTTCATCATCAGGGAAGATTGTGGGACCGAGGTCGTCTTCGCTACACGATACGAGCGAAAGCCCGAGGAAAGCCGAAACGGCCAGCATCAAAATATATTTAGTAATTTTCATAATCAATTAGCTTTAACAAATTCACCTTTTGAAACAGTAAGCTGCGAAGCAGAATCCGATGGACGGCTGTTTGGCTCGAGACCGGCCGATATTACCTCAGCAGGAATCTGGATGGCACGACGTTCGTCGAGCATCGTCAGTTTCTCGATGCGGTCCATTCCGATGTTGTGAGTGATTTCGATACCGAAACGCTTGATGTCGAACCAACGCAGACCGCTGTGGATGGTCTCGATACGGCGGAAGTGCTGTATACACTGCAGATATGGCTCGATGGCAGCTGTTACCGAGTAACGGTCACTCGGGCATATTTCGTCAATGTGGATTGGCTTTACAATGCCGTAGCCGTCGGCATCGCTGGCATAGAAACTTTCAATCAACTCTGGCGTAAGCTCAGTGGCGCGGTCGTCGGTCGATGAGTTTTTCTTGCGGGCTTCGTCCCAAATCTTAAGGTCGGCTACACATCCGGCAATGTCGCCGGTGAACAACTTAGCCTCAGCACGACACAGAAGAGTTTCCTCGCCGTAGAACTCTGGACGAACCAGGTGAGTGTAACCGATACCGGCCACCTTGTCGGTGTATTCAAAGAATTCGGCTACTGCTGCACCAAACCAGGTACCGTATTCCTGCTTGCCATTTACGAAACTTACTGCATAGAAGCAAGGGTTCATTGCAAACGTCTCGCCTGTTGCGCTCGATTTGTAACGGCAGTTTTTCCACGATGGGCCTGGGCCTTGGATTGTTGAACGTTTGGCTTCGCGGTTACATGCATAGCGACGACCACCCGAATAGTGACGTGCTGCGCTCGAATAAGTGGCGAAGAGCATCAAGTTGCGCGACTGCGACATGTTTGAATAGTAACGACCGAAGTCCTCAAGATAGTAGAGGTTGGTCTGCGACCAAATTTGGCTCATATAGCTCGATGGGTCGGCGGCAGCGCTACCGAAAGCCAAGTTGGCATGTTCGATTACTTTGTCGTATTCGCGGGTGTAAAGATAGAAGCGAGCAGCAAACGCATTGGCAGCCTGCTTGTTGAAGTGATACTTGGGCACCTCATAGATGGCATCGTCGATAAGCGGAAGTCCGGCTTCAAGGTCAGCGCGAATCTTATCGTAGGTTTCAGCAAGTGTGCCACGTTCGTAGTGCACGAGCACCTTGTCCTCCGGTTCGGTAGAATAAGGTATACCAAGCAGGTTCTTGCTCAATTCAGGGCCACGGTATGGCATACAGAATATGTTGGCAAGAATGAAGTGGTGGAAAGCACGGCTCACGAGGGCTTCACCCTTGATGGCAGCAACTTCATCGCCTCGGCCCTGTGCCTCAAACTCCTCAATCTTCTGGAGAACGGCGTTACATGTAGCAATGGCGTGGTAGCAGCCCTGCCATGTACCTGACGGTGAATCAGAACCGGTATCTGACACAACCGGTTCCCATGCAAATGCTTCATCGTCGCCACGGCCGTAGGCCGGCAGGTTGTAGCGGATACCAAGTCCGTTATAAGGATTCGAGTTATTGTCAATCATATTGTCGGTTGACAACTCGGTGTACAGACAGTAGTTGGTTTCGGTGTAACCGGTAACCATCAACAAGCGAAGGTGCTCTGGTGTTGAAAGTTCAACACGGGTATCTGGCAGTTTGTCGAGAAAATCGTTGCACGACGACAAACCGGCAAGAGCAACTACAGCAATTGAAAGAATATATTTTAATTTCATAACTTATTTCTGATGTATTTGATTAGAGACCGAAACGTAATGTGAATGTAAACTGACGCGGCATTGGCGAAGCCACACCACCTGAGTTGAAGAATTCAGGGTCTTGGCCGTTGAGTTTCTTGTCGGCATAGAGCAGGCAGAGGTTTGTGGCCTGGAGTTTCAAAGATGCACTCTTCACACGAATCTTTGCAAGGAATGTCTTGGGCACGTCGTAGGTGAGCGATACCTCTTTCAGACGTATGAAACCACCGTCGGCAATACGTGCTGTTGAATAGTTGTATGCATTGTAGGCATAGCCAAGGGTGTAGTCGTTGTAATACTGACGGCGAGATGCGATTGCCGGTACATCGGTAAAGAGTTCATCGCCAGGCTTAACCCAACGGTTCTTGAATTCCTTTGGCATGGCGTCGAGGTCGCTGTACGATGCGGCAAAGTCTTGCGTCAGACGCAGTTTGTTGCCAAACGAATAGGTGATGAACACATTGGCATGCCAGTTTTTCCAACGGAAGGTGTTACCGAAACCACCGGTGTACGGCGGGTCAACCGGACCTTCATACTTGAGGAAGTCGAGCTTCTCGAATTCCTGGAAGTTGATGTCCGATGTAGTCACTTCTCCATTCTCGTTGATGATTTGCGGAATACCTTCTTCGTTGAGTCCCATGAACGGAATCGAGAAGATGGCACGTACAGGATAGCCTTCCAACGGGAAACCAGTACCCTGAACCAGGTCGATTACGCGCGAGCGGCTCTGGAGGTCGGTAATCTTGTTGGTTGCATACGAGAATGTCCAGTCAGTGTTCCAGCTGAAGTCCTTGGTTTCGAAGTTGCGGGTCGAAATGGTGAATTCAACACCATGCGACGACATCGATGCAACGTTGGCAAGCTTGCTGGTCACACCACCCACACCTTCTGTATAGATACGGCCGATAAGGTCGTAGTTGTTACGGGTATACCAGTCAAACACCAGGTTGATGCGGTTGTCGAGGAAACCGAGGTCAACACCAAGGTCAAACTCATGTTTCTTTTCATATGTAAGTTCGCTGTTGGCAATGTCCGACAGATACAGAGCAAGTTCGTTGGCATCAGCAACCGGCTTCCACGGCTTGGTGGAATTGAAGATTGGCAATGCGTTCGACACGCTGCTCGGACCACGGTCAGCGGTAAGCGAGTAAGAGATACGTGCCTTGGCGTAAGATACTACCGGATTCTTGAACCATTTTTCGTCTGATGCGTTCCATGCGCCCGATACGTTCCATGTAGGCAGCCAGCGCGACTTGTTTGAGCGGCCAAGCTGGTTAGAACCCTCATAACGCATTGTTCCATTGACTATGTAACGGCCCTTGAAGGCGTAGTTAGCTGTTCCGAAGAACGAGGCGCTGCGGCGATAGCCCCAGCCGTCGCTATAGTATGAACCGTTTTCCTCAACCATCTGCTTGAACAGGTGCCAGTCGATAAACGGAATGTTACCGTTGTCGTAGCAAACGCCCCATGCAGTGAAGGCCTCAGAGTGACGGTCGATTGAGCTGATTTCAGTACCGGCAAGCACGTTGATTACGTGGTCCTCACCGAAATCCTTGATGTACTGACCTGTTGCGCGGAAGTCGTACTGCGACAGCGAATAGAGGTCGTGATACCAGATACCGCCCTTAGGAAGCACCGAGATTGGCAACGAGTTCGGGTCGTCGGGGTCGGTGTACAGATATGGGTTGCTTGCGCGGATGGTTGCATTCTCAGGAGAGATACCGGCGCGGTAGGCATTGGCCTGGTTTGAATTGTCCTTTACATAGTGGTTCTGCGATGTTGTGGTGTAGCGGAATGCACCCAAAGCATTGAATTCAAGACCACGGATAGGACGCCAGTTCAATTCGCCCTGGAACTTGAGGTCAACCACATTGATGTCGATATAGTTGTTGTCGAGTTCGTCGAAGATATTGAAATCGGCATAGTTACGAGTGCTGATTGCGTGCGGGTCGGTAGTACGCGAGGTGTTGAGGGCGTAGCTGTAAGGGTTGATATCGAAACTACGCTTTACTTCACCACTAACTACGTCGACGTCCTGGCTCAGTGTACCCGGAGCTTTTTGCTTACGGTAGCTGTCGCTGGTGAGCACTTTGAAACGCAAAGTCTTCGAGATGTCGTACGATGCGTTGGCATTGAATGTGTAACGCTGTACGTCGCTCATCTTGTACCATCCCGGGTCGTCCATCACTGAAAGTGAGGTGTAGAAGCTACCCTTGTCGGTACCACCCGACAAACTTACGGCGTGGTTCTGGGTGATGGTATTATCGAAGAGCAGATCGAACCAGTCGGTGTTGCGGAACTCGGCCTGACGCAGATAAGCGTTGCGTGCCGATGGAGTGTTGGCAATACCGAACTTGCCTGATGTTGAATCGTATTTGTCGATGAGCTTGTACATCTGGCCATAAACGCCCGAGCTCGAGCTGTTGGCTATCGATGCAAACTCAAGCCAGCCTTTCTGCTCCATTTCCTTGTATATACCCATCTGCTCCTGTGAGTTACAGATGTTGAAGTCGGCATAATTAGGTTTCAGGCGCATGGTAAACTCACCTGTATAGTTGAGGCTTGTTGTTCCGGCCTTACCTTGCTTGGTGGTTACTACGATCACACCTGCCATGGCGCGTGCACCATAGATTGATGTTGCCGAACCGTCCTTCAGAATCTGGAAGCTCTCGATGTCGTCGGCATTCAATCCCGAGATTGCCGAAGAAATAAGAGTTACAGCGTCGCCCGACGAAAGGTCGTCGGCCGAAATTTCTACGTTATCCTCCAGAATAACACCGTCTACTACCCAAAGTGGCTTCGATGTACCGTAGATTGATGTAGCACCACGTACACGGATTTTTGGAGCGGTACCGAATGTACCCGATACGTTCTGCACCGATACACCGGCGGCTTTTCCTTCCAGCGCACGGCTGATATCGGCCACGCCATCGAGCTTTGCCTTGTCGGCGTCGATCTTCGTGGTTGCACCGGTGAAGAGTCGCTTATCCATCTTCTGCATACCGGTTACTACAACCTCGCCGAGGTTGATTGTCCCAGAAGTCAGGTAGATGGTAAGAGGTTTGTTGCTTACCTTTACCTCTTGCTTTTCCATTCCGACATAGGTAACTACGATAGTCGATTTTGCTGAAGGAGCTTTAATAGTAAATTTACCATCGAAATCGGTTGCTGTTGCAATCGATGGATTCTCTTTGATGGAAACTGTCGCACCGATCACCGGCTCGTCGTTTTCATCAGCCGACAGAACAACACCGGTCACCGTTACCTGCGCCAGCGCATTCAGTGCAAACAGCATTGTCCCGAGTAAAAAAGCTAACTTTTTTTTCATAAACACTATCTGTAATTAATTAAAAATTTATTCAACACTTACAACTTGACTAAATCGATTTATCCACAAGCATTTAAGCTCATTTTCTGCGCTTTACATACCAGAATCAATCTTTAGCCAGACTCTTTTGCTGCATAGTTATGCCTATCTTGATAAATTGACTACAAAATAAACACACAATTTTATAAAAAACAAATAATTTAACAAATAAACGAATCAACTTGAAAGATAAAGCGCCAACTAAAATTTCAAATTGAAATAGCATCACCACTCTATAAGCGCAAATTAATGCAAAATTACCAAATTAGCAGCTTTTTATTGGCGTTTTTGTAGCATTTTGACACAATATACCACAAAATGGTTAAATTATTACAATTAGCAATTTATATTGCTTTTCACAATGACGCAAAACAGTACATTTCGACAACACAAACAATTTATGCAAAATTATGCAATCCATGGGAATCCTCACCTGCTTATATTATATATAATGTATAGTGGGCTGCCACGACACTAATCGCAGCAGCCCACAGCTCTATGCAATGCGGATTGTCGGCCCACTTGAATCGAACGAAGCTGTCTTACCGTCGACGCCGAGCAGCGAACGGTCGATTGCCGATTAGAGCGATTTCAATCGGGCGATGCTTTCCTCGAGGGTCTTGATTTTACTTTCCGCATCGGCTTTCTTCTTACGTTCGGCTTCAACCACCTGAGCAGGGGCGTTGTTCACGAAACGCTCGTTGCCAAGCTTTGCATTTACCGATTTGAGGAAGCCTTGCAGATATTTAAGGTCGGCCTCCTGCTTTTTCAGTTCCTCCTCCACGTTGATGTTGTTGCCCAGCGGTACTGCATATTCGGTAGTACCGATAAGGAACGACGAAGCAGTGGGGTCTTTCTCGGCAACCTCGGCAATGTCGCTCAAATTGGCCATCTTGCTGATTACCTCGGCATTGGCATTGCTGAACGAGCCGAGAACGTGAAGAGCAAGCTGCTCGCGATTGGGAATATTCTTCTGCAGGCGGATGGTGCGCACGCCGGCAATGATATCCTTGGCGGCATTCATCTGAGCGATGATATCGGCATCATACTCGTGAGCCTTCGGCATGGCGGCATACATGATGCTGTCGCCATCGTTGCGCTCGCTGATGTGCTGCCACAGTTCTTCGGTGATGAACGGCATGAACGGGTGCAGCAGGCGAAGCAGTGCGTCGAAGTAGCGGAGAGTGGCTTCGTAAGTGGCACGGTCGATAGGCTCGCCATATGCCGGCTTCACCATCTCGAGATACCACGACGAGAATTCGTCCCAGAAGAGCTTGTACACGGCCATCAAGGCTTCCGACAAGCGGAACTTCTCAAACAGGTCGTCGACCTCGGCAACGGTGGCACTAAGCACGGCGTCGAACCATTTCACAGCCTGTGCAGCACTTGCCGGCTGCTCTTTATCGGCCACATTCCAGCCTTTTACCAGACGGAATGCATTCCAAATCTTATTGTTGAAGTTACGGCCCTGCTCGCAAAGAGCATCGTCGTAGAGAATGTCGTTACCGGCAGGAGCAGCGAGCATAAGGCCCATGCGCACACCGTCGGCGCCGAAGCGCTCCATCAGTTCAATCGGATCGGGTGAGTTGCCGAGCGATTTCGACATTTTGCGGCCGAGCTTGTCGCGTACAATGCCAGTGAAGTAAACGTTGCGGAACGGCATATCGCCAAGATACTCATATCCTGCCATAATCATACGGGCTACCCAGAAGAATATGATATCCGGACCGGTAACCAAGTTGGCGGTAGGATAATAGTATTTAATTTCGGGATTGCCGGGATTGTTGATGCCGTCGAAAAGCGAAATCGGCCACAGCCAACTTGAGAACCAAGTGTCGAGGGCATCCTCGTCCTGACGTAGGTCGGCAAGAGAGAGCGATGCTATTCCCGATGCCTGCTTGGCTTTTTCAAGGGCAGCCTCGGCGGTTTCGGCCACTACAATCTTCTCGTCGCCATTGGCGTCGTTGTAATAGTATGCGGGGATGCGGTGGCCCCACCACAGCTGGCGGCTGATGCACCAGTCCTGAATGTTCTCGAGCCAATTGCGATAAGTCGATTTATATTTAGCGGGAACGAACTTGATGTCGTCGTTCATAACCGGAGGGAGAGCTATTTCGGCAAAATGCTTCATGTCGATAAACCACTGCAGCGACAAGCGCGGCTCGATGGGCACATGGGTACGCTCCGAGCAGCCCACCTTGTTGTCGTAGTCCTCGATTTTCTCCATCAAGCCAGCAGCCTCCAGGTCGAGAGCAATCTGCTTGCGAACATCGAAACGGTCCATGCCCACATATAATCCGCCGGCTTCGCTCACTGTGGCGTCGCTGTTGAAAATGTCGATGGTTTCAAGGTTGTGCTTCTTGCCCAGCATATAGTCGTTAGGGTCGTGAGCCGGAGTCACCTTCAAGCATCCTGTACCGAAGTCGATTTCGACATAACGGTCCTCGATAACCGGAATTACACGGCCAACGAGTGGCACAATGACCTTTTTGCCCTTGAGCCATGAATTCTTGGGGTCCTTGGGGTTGATGCACATAGCGGTATCGCCCATGATAGTCTCGGGGCGGGTGGTTGCAACCACGGCATAGCGTCGGCCATCGGCATCGCGATGTACCACCTCTTCCTCTGCACCGGTTTCACCGCTGCGGCCATCGTCGTCGGCAAGATAATATCTCAGATAGTAGAGTTTAGACTTCTCTTCTTCATAGTACACCTCGTCGTCGCTCAGTGCAGTCTGGTTCTTCGGGTCCCAATGCACCATACGGAGGCCACGGTAGATGAGACCTTTGTCGTAGAGGTCGCAGAACACCTTGATGACGCTCTTGCTGCGAGGTTCGTCCATGGTGAAAGCGGTTCGGTCCCAATCGCACGAAGCACCGAGTTTCTTAAGCTGCTCGAGGATAATTCCTCCATGCTTGTGAGTCCAGGCCCATGCATGCTCAAGGAACTGCTCTCGGGTGAGATCCGACTTCTTGATGCCTTCCTGAGCCAGTTTGTTCACCACCTTTGTCTCAGTGGCAATCGATGCGTGGTCGGTACCCGGCACCCAGAGGGCGTTCTTGCCCTGCATACGTGCACGGCGCACAAGGATATCCTGGATAGTATTGTTAAGCATATGGCCCATATGCAGCACACCGGTTACATTCGGCGGCGGGATAACAATAGTGTAAGGCTCACGTGAATCGGGTTCGGAATGGAACAAACGATGCTCCATCCAATACCTATACCATTTATCTTCAACCTCAGAGGGGTCGTACTTGGTAGCAAGTTCGTCGTTCATATCTTTTGAAAAATAATTTTGTCGGTAATCAGCATTAAATGAATTGCAAAGGTACAAAAAACCGACATAATTACGAAAAAACGCAGATAAATTCAATTATATATGGCTATCCCGACAGGAGCATTGGCGGC
>JAEDFO010000080.1 GCA_016292745.1 Muribaculaceae bacterium
GGTCATCGCCCCCTAAGCCCCGAGGAGCAATCCCCGGGGCTTTCTGTTTATATCCGGCAGCGGGGGGCTGATTGCCTTGAGGAGACATCCCTATAGCTGACTCCACACTGGCGAGCCACACTGTGGCGAGTCTGTGTGTGGGGAACATACCAATGAGGTACTGGGCCAATATTGCCGTATGTAGGCATGTTAGCCTGATGGTGATCCTTGATTTAATCTTGTCTGCTGTATCCAGCTGCCGCCTTTTGTGCGGTTCGCTGTCATATCGCCAAACGGCTCTTCTGATGCTATCGTAGCCGCCTTTGGCGGTTTGCTTTCATCTCGATAAACGGCTTTCCGATGCTACCGCTGCGGCCATTGGGGGTGGCAATTGGGTGTTGCATGTACATGTTGTGGCTTTGGGGGTGGTGGGCTATAATGTTTGGCCTGACGATATACAAGATACATTACACGGGCAGTCCGATTGGGCTGCCCGTATTAGATTTAGCGCTTTGCGGAGCTTTTCTGTTGTCCAAAGAGATTAGTTTGCAATGAAGTTACACAGATTACCTTTGAGTGCGGGCTCGAAAGTGTAGGCTCTTGCAAATTGTTTTAAGAATTCAATGGTTGAAGCTTTTGGCTTCGCGTTAATTGATGTTTCGCTCTTTGGCTGTGTTTTAGCTGAGTAGATTTTTTGCATAGGCATTTGTTAATAGTTACATTATTATAACGCATATAGTGCGCCATTATTATTTGCCATTGCAATATTTTATGGAAAAAATTCTGTAATTCTGCTGTAGCCCTGTGGCAGGTAATTAATCTGTTGCTGTGGCAATGATGTCGTATCGCAGAATCTTGACAGCTACGGCAAATGGAGTTGCCTGTCGGCGAGAGCGGGGGCTAAGGTAGTAGTAGAATCTGCGATGTCGGTCGAACGAAGCGATGTCGACGCTTCGCGTTGCTCCGGCGGGGATTTCACAGTCAAGCCATTCGTCGCGCTGGTGCAGCAGTTCGCCTGTTTCGTAGTTAGTGTATCGGAACCGTACTTTTATTCGTGAAATGTCGAAGGTGGTGTTGTTAGTAACGAGCATTGTTTCCTTGGTGTCGGTAGCGCGTTTTTCGAAGCCTTTTATCGAAATCAACTGTGGCTGGAACCACTGTGAGCAGCCTGTGGCTGTCAGAGAGTCGTCGATAGCGGTGAGCATTGTTTGGTTTGCGCTTTCGTTGACCGATTTGCGCACGGTATTCTGAGCTGTTGCAATAGCGGCGGATAGAAGCAGTGCTATTGAGGCTATAGTGAGCGAAGTTGATTTCATGGCTGTATTGGATTATAGACAACGCAGGTCGAGCGGCGAGCGTTGATACGATGACGGATATATTTTGCGCATACCGAATGGAAGTTCGACGCCTTTAGGCTCGACCCCTATTGATAGAGCACGGAACAGAGACGGAAGAATGCGGGATACGTTGAAGCGGACACGGATATTGACGTCGGGGCGTCGGAATTGCATTGCAGCATTGTTTTCGGCGAGCGATGCGACGCAGTGGTTTGTGGTGGATTTGTCGGTTTCTGATTCGAAGAACACCACGTTGAATGTGCCGTTGACGGCGCTTTCGGTGATTTGGCCCACGATTGTTCCAGGAGCGATGGAGCAGTCAGGCACATCGATGGCTCGAATGATGTAAGAGCGTTGGCGAGCATCGAGCTGGCTACGCTCGATGCTGACGGTTGCCCGGTCGGCGTCGTAGAACCATATACCCTCGAGTGCATCGTCGTGAGAGATGTTCTTAAGAGAAATCACGGCCTGTTCGACATCGATGGTGCCCACATTTTGCGATATAGCCGGAGCTGCAGCGAGCAACAACAAAGTGGACAGGGCCACCGAAAGACGTTTCATCATATCTTATAGCTGAAACCGAGACTCAGAATCTCCTTGAACTGCCATTTCTTCCATGTAGGGTCGCTGTCGCGCGAAGAGTCGTATCGCAGGTGCATGTAGAGCTGAGTGCTCAGATATTTGTTGATTGAGAAGTTGAGAGTGTTCTCGAGGTCGCCCTGGATGTAGTCGTAGTCGGTGAAGACGAAGAAACGTGTTGACATTGAAACGTTGAGACTGATTTTCCAGTTCATGGTCATTTCCATTTTTGAACCGACCTGGTGCGCGAAGTGACGACCGGGCTCGATGCCGAACCATTCAGGCTTTATTTTCTCTATTTCGCGGCAAATCTTCATGTTGTAGGACACCGGGGCCATCGAGGCATTGAGGTTGAAGGTACCTTTCTTGTTTGCAGTGCTGTAAGTCATACCAAGACCGAGGTTGAGTTCGCCCGGCGAGAGGAACGACGCCTTCATGTTGTTTGTGTTGGCGGTGTAGTTGTTGAAAATCTGTGTTTTGAATTGGAGCGAAAGGGTATAGTACCATTTTTGGATGGCCTTAATACCGAGCATCGAGTTGATTTGGAACATGTCCTCGTTGATGGCGTAGCTACGGAGCGAGTCTTGCGGAGCTGAGTTAAGACCAATCTTATACTGGATTGTGTTCTCGAAGAGCAGCTTAGTGTAGACGTTCGGGTTTAGCTTAGCGTGGAATATGAAGTTTCCCAAGAGGTTCAGGTTGCTTGTACCGCCTTGATACCAGTTGTCGGAAAGGTATGCTTGAGAGAACTGGACAGAGGCGTTGAAGCTGCGAATCCATTTTTTGATTTTCACATCTTCGCGTTGCGGTTTTTCGCTTGGTGCATCTTTAATGATGAATTCCTCGATGCTCATGGAGAGTTTGTCGGGAGCCATCGTGATTACGTATTGCTTCGGCGGCTCGGGCATATCCCAGATGTTGTAGTGCACCAAATCGGGATGGTATACGATTGTGCGGTATGACTGATACATGTCGAAGCGGTTGTTGCGTTCGAGCTGTCGGAGCCATTGGTCGGAGGGTCGCAACTTCATTTCGGCCGGCTTCAGAGGGTTGTATGGCTCAACGGGAATTGTGTCGTATGCATCGATGCAAATAGGTTGTTGGAAAATGAGTGGCAGATACAGCATACTTGGTCGCACCGGAGTGTCGGGGATTGAGTCATCGAACATGTCGGCGAAAATGTAAAGTTCGTCGTCAGTGTCAACGCTGTCGGAGCTGGCTTCGGTGTCGATGTCAGCGGAGACTCCGTTATTGATGGTGTCGGTGGTAGCACTGCCGGCCGATTGAGCCTGTAGAGTCAGCAACGAAGCTGAAGCAAACAGGATGTATGTAAAAAGTCGTCTAATCATTTCCTTCTCTATATTATGCAGGTGCTAAAATGGTGAGCACCTTGAATTTGGTTGTCAAAAATAACAGTTATTGCATCGAGGCGTTAGCCGGTCATAATGCCAAGCGAAGCTTTTCGAGGGCGTCGGCAATCACCGAGCGTGCAGTGGCTACGTTAAGCCTCATGCAACCGGCACCTTCAGCGCCGAATATCTCACCATCGTTAAGTGCCAGATGGGCTTTGTTGATGAAAGTGTCGACGAGCGCATCGTGGCAGAGGTTGAGCGCCGAGCAATCGAGCCACACCAGGAACGAAGCCTCGGGTCGGATAGGGTGAACCAGCGGGATGTATTGGTTGCAATATTGCTCGATGAATCGGATGTTGTCCTCGATATAAGCCTTAGCTTGTTCGAGCCACTCCTCGCCATGGTTGTATGCCGCTTCGGTGGCAACTGTGGCGACAAAGGTAGGGGCGTCGAATTCGTTTGCTTCGAGCCATTGGAAGAAACCGCGGCGTATATCGGGATTCTTTACCACAGTCCAAGAGCTTACGAGGCCCGGAATGTTGAAAGTCTTTGACGGAGCGCCGAAAACGACGCTGTTTTGGGCAGCTTCGTCGCAACAGGTTGCAAATGGGGTGAAGCGGTTTCCGAACATAGCCAAATCGCCGTGGATTTCATCGCTGATTACCAGCACTCCGTATTGTTTGCATAGCCTTGCAAGGCGTACCAGAGTGTCTTTGTCCCAGGTTATTCCGATGGGATTGTGCGGATTGCACAAAATCATTAGCTTGGGGTGCTGATATGCAAAAATCTGTTCCAGACCGTCAAAATCCATCGAGAATGTGTCGCCATGGCGGATAAGCGGATTGGCTGCCACCTTGCGGCCATTGCCTTCGGTGACGATTCGGAACGGATGATACACTGGCGGCTGGATAACCACAGTGTCGCCCGGGCGTGTGAAGTAGTTCACGGCAAAACCGATTGCCTTGACCACTCCGGGCACGTATGTAACCTCTTCGCGGCTGAACGAGAAGTTGTTGCGGCGTTGTTGCCAATCGATAATCGACTGCCAATAGCTGTCGTCGGCCACGGCGTATCCGTAGATGTGATGGGCAATGCGCCGCTGCAGCGCCTCGGATATTTCGGGGCACACTTCGAAGTCCATGTCGGCGACCCACAGCGGCACCAGGTCGGTGCGCCCGAAAAGCTCTTTCAAGCCATCGAACTTAACCGACTGGGTGTTGTGGCGATTGATTACCGTATCGAAATTATATCGGGTCATTTAGGAAATCTGTTGAGAAATCGGATTACGTTCACTTGAGTTCGGCAAGAGCATTCTTAATTCGGGTCATGGCCTCGACAATGTTTTCGTCGCTGGTTGCATAGCTCAGACGGATGTGGCCTGGAGCACAGAATGCAGCACCGTCAACGGTAGCTACGTGAGCATGCTCGAGCAGATACATGGCCATGTCGTTAGCGTTGTTGATAACGCGGTCGCCAAAGCGTTTGCCAAAGTATGAAGAAACTTCAGGGAACAGGTAGAATGCTCCTTCGGGGTGATTGATTCTGATACCCGGGATTTCGTGAGCCAGCTTAACGATGAGGTCGCGTCGGCGTTCGAATGCCAGTCGCATCTGCTCAACGCAGTCTTGGCTTCCGGTGTAGGCAGCTTCGGCGGCTTTCTGAGCAATAGACGAAGCTCCCGATGTGTATTGGCTTTGCAGCTTGCTGTTGGCCTTTGCGAGCCAGAGCGGTGCGGCAAGGAATCCGATACGCCATCCGGTCATGGCATAAGCCTTTGACACACCGTTAACGATGGCAACACGGTTACGGACACATTCAAACTGAGAAATCGACTCGAAATGGCCGGTGAAGTTGATGTGTTCGTAGATTTCGTCGGCAAGAATCAAGATGTCGGGATAATCGGCGAGCACGTCGGCAAGCGCCTTGAGTTCCTCCTTAGAATATACACTGCCGGTAGGGTTCGACGGCGAGCAGATTAGAATCATGCGGGTCTTTGGCGTGATTGCCTCGCGCAGCTGCTGGGCTGTAATCTTGAAGTTTTGCTCAACGCCGGCATAAACGAGCACTGGGACACCTTCGGCCAGCTTAACCATCTCCACATAGCTCACCCAAGCCGGAGTGGGGATTATAACCTCGTCGCCGGGATTGATTGCCGATAGGATGCAGTTGCACAGCGATTGCTTTGCACCGTTCGACACGATTATTTGCTCCGGAGCAAAATCCACACCGTTTTCATTTTTGAGTTTGGCTGCAATAGCCTTTCTGAGGCTTAGATATCCGGGTACAGGGGTGTAGAACGAGAAATTGTCGTCGATAGCCTTCTTTGCGGCCTCTTTGATATGGTCGGGAGTGAAAAAGTCGGGTTCGCCCACCGAAAGGTTAATAACGTGGACACCCTGAGCCTTTAGCTCGTTGCTTTTCTGCGACATGGCCAAAGTGGCCGATGGCGACAGATTCATAACTCGTTGCGAAATCTGTTCCATATTGTAATTCAATTAAGCAGTTGTCAATTGGTTGTTTAATAACATTTTGGTTATGTGGGCCGTGCCGATACGGCATAGCACACCTAATAGCGCAAAGATACAACAAAGCGTTGCAGAATCAAAACATTTGGTGTAATTAATGCTGGAAGTTGAGTTGCTAAATTGAGTCGGTGTCGGCGAGACATTTTTCGCCGATGCCTACTCCGAATAGGGCGTAATCGTATATTACCGGGTCGTCGGGGCGCATCTGTCGGAGTACATTTGTGAGTTCGACCACCGTTCGGCGGTCGTTTGCGCGGCGGTCGATAAGCCCGAGAGCACGTGCGGTGTCGCCCACATGCACGTCGAGAGGTATGAAAAGCCGGCTTTTGGGGATTGAGCGCCACACGCCCATGTCGACGATTCCATCGTCGCGGACAAGCCAACGGAGCGCCATGTTGACGCGCTTCAGTGCTGTTGTGCGCAAGTTGAGCGGCAGGCATCGGCTGTCGCCCATGCCGTTGTTTGCATCGGCGAGTACGCCGTTGACAAGTTCCACGAGTCGCCACGACGGAGTTTCGTCGTCGGCCACGTGGTGAGCGGCGGCAAAAGCGTCGAGCGAGCCATATTTATGGTAAATAGTCCTGAGGCCGCGCAACATATGCTTAAGGTTGCGGCCGAAGAAAGTCCGGTGGATGTTGAGCTGGTCGGGTAGGAGCTCGAAGGCGCCGTCTGTGACGAATTCCAGGGGAGCGTTGTCCATGAGCTGCAGCATCTTGTTGCAGTTGTTGCAAATCATTGTACGGTTTCCCCAGGCGATAGTGGCCGAGAGGAGTGCAGCGATTTCAATGTCGGGAAGGCGCTCGAAACGGCGTGGGAACTGCACGGGGTCGTTTGCGATGAAGCGAACATCGTTGATTCGCGTAGCCTCGCGGTCGAGGTATCGCTTAAGTTCGGCAAACTGAGAGTCGGGAATCATCAGAAAGTGAGAACTATGTTGTTTTCCTCGGCAATTCGGCGCATGTTAAGGATTGCGTATCGCATACGTCCGAGCGCGGTGTTGATGCTAACGTTTGTGGCGTCGGCAATTTCCTTGAAGCTCATGTCGTGATAGTATCGCATCACGAGCACTTCGCGTTGTAGTTCGGGAAGGGCCTTCACGAGGCGCTTTATGTCGTTGTGAATCTGGTGAGTTACCAGCTTGTCCTCGATGGTTTCCTCACTTAGGTCCTTACGGTTAAGAATGTCGAGGTCTGGGAGGTCGCACGACTGGAGATTTTCGGAGCGCTCCTGCCGGTAGTAGTCGATAATAAGGTTGTGGGCAATTCGTGTAATCCAAGCGCCGAACTTGCCTGCCTCGGAATAGCGGTTTTGTTTGATGGTGGTGATAGCCTTGACAAAGGTATCCTGGAATATGTCGTTAGCCACCTCGCTATCCTTAACAATGCGCAGGATATAGGTGAACACGCGGTTTTGATGTCGGTTGAGTAACGTATCGAATGCTTCGTTGTTACCATCAGCATAAAGCGACACTAATTTGTCGTCGGTCAACGCTGTTAATTTTGCCATTACTTTGTTATTTAAACATTAGAGTAACGATCTTTCCGATAGGCAATTCGATTTAAATATGTGCAACAAATAATAAAAATAAAAGATGAAATGCTTACAATAATTGGGCTTTCGTTGCAAAGATACACAAAATTTGGGTTTTGCAACATTTTTAGTCATCTTTTCGTGATTTTTTTGTGCCGAAATTGTAATAAAATGCTGTTTTGGCCGTTGATGGCGACAATAACCATGCCCTGCAAATGTAACTGGGGATTTTGAAGTGACAGTTTCCGCAAATTGAAGTGGTTATTTGATTTGATTAATCCTGAGATTG
>JAEDFO010000023.1 GCA_016292745.1 Muribaculaceae bacterium
TTTCGGGGTTGAAGTTAGTGGCGAAAGCCTTGTGGTGGTTACCGGCGTTGCAGTCGACAATGTCGAGGTAGTGCATCTCCTTGAAGTGGTGCTTGGCGGCATAAGCGGTGTAGATGCTTGTCACACCGGGGTCGAACCCACAACCGAGGATAGCAGTCAGGCCGGCTTTCTCAAAACGTTCGCGGTAGGCCCATTGCCAGCTGTATTCAAAGTGAGCCTCGTCGCGTGGCTCGTAGTTAGCGGTATCGAGGTAGTTTACTCCACATTCGAGGCAAGCATCCATAATGGTGAGGTCCTGATAGGGAAGAGCCACGTTGATGACAATGTCGGGACGATGACGCTTGAAAAGTTCAACGAGCTGAGGCACACTGTCGGCATCAACCTGGTCGGTTGTGATGTTAGGCTTGCCAATAGCTTTAGCCACTGCATCGCATTTGCTTTTGGTGCGCGAGGCGATAACAATCTGCTCGAACACGTCGGGGTTCTGAGCACACTTGTGAGCAACGACAGTTCCGACACCGCCTGCTCCGATAATCAATACTTTACCCATTTTGTTATGTCAGTTTTTATTAATATTCAAATATATAATTAAAGAGATAATCCGTAGTTATAAAATCAGTTAAAGCAACGTTAATAACTGCCAACTGATGAGAGTGTAGATTAGCATACCGATAATGTCGTTGGTGATGGTGATGAACGGGCCGGTAGCAAGCGCGGGGTCGATGTTGAATCGCTCGAGCATAAGAGGCACGAGGGTGCCGAATACCGAAGCGAAAATCACCACAGCAAACAGCGAGGCCGAAACGGCAATTGTGGTAGGGTTGAGAGGGTCGAGCCTGAAACAGTTGTATACAAACACCAGGAGCGAAATCACCAATGCGTTGATTAGCGATACGCCCATTTCCTTCCAAATCTGTTTCATGGAGTTCTTCAGGTCGAGCGAGCCGTTGGCAAGACCTTGTACCACAATGGCCGAAGACTGAATTCCCACGTTACCGCCGGTTCCACCGATTAACGGGATGAACAGTGCCATTGCCGGGTTAGTGGCAAATCCAGCCTCGAAATTGCCCAGAATGACAGAGTTGGCCAGCCCACCCACCATTCCGATGAGGAGCCATGGAAGGCGTGCCTTGGTTTGGGCAAACATGCTGTCGTCGGTTTCGATGTCGGTGGCGATACCCGAAGCTAACTGGTAGTCGCGTTCGTTTTGCTCGCGGACGCTGTCCATAACGTCGTCGACGGTGATGCGCCCCACAAGACGCCCGATAGAGTCGACCACCGGCATTGCAACAAGGTCGTATTTCTCGAAGTCAAGGGCAACGTCCTCAATGGGGGTGTCGGTTTTCACCGAAATGGGGTCTTCCTGCATCACATGCTTGATTTTCGACACCGAGGGGTGGGTAATCATTTTCTTGAGGGGGAATACACCACGCAGGCGGTTGTCGTTGTCGACCACATATACGTTGTATATTTCGTCCATATCTTCGGCTTGGAGTCTCATTTGCTTGACGCACTCCGGCATACTCCAGTTTTCGTTCACCACAATCATTTCAGTACCCATCAAACCGCCGGCGGTATCGTCGTCGTACTTGAGGAGGTCGATGATGTCGCCAGCCTGCTCCACGTCGTCGATGTGCGAGATAACCTCGTCGCGATCCTTTTCGTCGAGTTCCTGGATAAGGTCGACGGCATCGTCGGTGTCGAGGTGCTCGAGGAACTGCTTGGCGATGGTTTCGTTCGACATGTTTGCGAGGATTTCCTTTCGGTCGTCCTCGTCCATTTCCATAAGCACATCGGCAGCGGTGTCGTCGTCGAGGAGGTCGACGAAGAACTGGAATTCGTCGTGGTCGAGTTCCTGGAAGAGCTCGGCGATGTCGGCTGGATGGAGGTCGTCCATCAACTCCTTGGCGGCGGCTTCGTCACGCATTTCGGCCAGCCGCTTCAATTCATCAATATATTCAGGAGTAAATTCTTTCATCACACAAGTTATTGTTTATTGCACGAGGCAATCATATTGGTAAGTTCCACGAACTGCTCCACGCTGAGTTGTTCGGGACGTTTATTGAAGATTGGGTTCTCGAGGATGTCGGGTGTGCCGTTGATGAGGCCGCGCACCGAGTTACGCAAGGTTTTTCGGCGCATGCCGAACGAAGTCTTCACCACGGTCTTGAACAGGCGTTCGTCGCAACCGAGCGAAGTGGCAGAGTTGCGCACCAGCCTTATAACACCCGATTTTACCTTTGGAGGAGGGTTGAACACATGCTCGTGGACAGTGAACAGGTATTCAATGTCGTACCAGGCTTGCAGGAGCACCGATAGGATGCCGTAGGTCTTTGAGCCCGGCTTTGCGGCAATGCGCTCGGCCACCTCTTTCTGTAACATTCCGCTGCAGCACACCACCTTGTCCTTGAAGTCGAGGATGTGGAAGAAAATCTGCGAGGAAATGTTGTAGGGGTAGTTCCCGATAATGCACATAGGCCCGTCGGCAATGTCGTCGAGGTTCAGGCGTAGGAAATCGTCGGCAATAATCTTTCCCTGAAGCTGAGGAAAGTATCGGTTAAGGTATTCGATGCTTTCGTTGTCGATTTCCACAACTTTCAGGTTGTGGCCGGCTTCGATAAGGAATTGGGTGAGCACACCCATTCCGGGCCCCACCTCGAGCACCGCCGTACCGCGGTATGCCGAGATGGTGTCGGCAATGTCGTGGGCTATGTTGAGGTCGGTCAGAAAATGCTGTCCCAACGCTTTTTTCGGTCGTACTTGCTGCATAGGCATCTACACAAATAACGGTTTATGTAATGGGTCCGATTGCCGTTGATAACGGAAAACGGGCCAAAAGTTGCAATGCCCGGCGATAAAAACAAACCACTTTGTTTTGTTCTCAAGTTGCCTTGCACTATCTTTGCAAAGTAAACATACGTTTAGCAAATTACAAAGGTAGAAAAAAAATTGGAAAAGTTGACTTTAAAAAAAGTAATAGGATACCTTGCCAAATATGGAATACCGTTGGCCATAGGTGTAGGGCTGATAATGCTGCTCTATAGCAGCTTCGATTTCGCACAGATGAAAGAGATAATGCGCAGCGGAGTAAACTACTGGTGGCTGATAGGCATGCTGGTGGTGAGCACTTTCAGCCATGTGTTCCGTGCTGCACGTTGGCGCCTGCAACTTAAGGCGCTTAACATATTGCCATCGTTCAGTGCACTTGTCAACTCGATATTTGGCACATATGCCGTTAATCTGGTGTTTCCTCGCTTGGGCGAGGTGTGGCGTTCGGGCTATATAGCCAGCCGCGAACGGGCATCGTTCACCACAGTTTTCGGCTCGATGGTTGGCGACCGCCTGTCGGACACTATCACAGTGTTGCTTCTCACCGTGTTCACGTTTCTGATAGCGCAGGATGCTTTCAGCACCTTCCTCGACACCTATCCACAGATAAAGGATGGCTTGATGGGCACACTCACCTCGCCGGTGGTGTGGATAGCCGGCATAGCCGGTGTGGTGGCTCTGGTAGCACTGTTCCGCTCGAAGACCGAGAATGCCATAGTGGTGAAGGTAAAGACTATGGTCAAGAATCTGTGGGACGGATTTGCCGTTGTGGTAAAGATGGAATACAAGTGGCAGTTCCTTATGTATACAGTGTTGATATGGGGTTGCTATTTCACCCAGTTGTATCTTGCCACATTTGCATTTCCGTTTACAGCCGACCTTGGTATGAAAGCCACCCTGGTGCTCTTCGTGCTCAGTAGCATAAGCATGGGCATACCCACCAATGGCGGCCTCGGAGCATGGCACATAGCCATTATATTCGGGTTATCGCTTTATGGAATCGGCACCGATTTCAGTCCGAAAGGCCCGTTCGATGCCCAAGCTTCAACATTTGCCATGATTGTGTGGGGTTTGCAGACTCTGTTGCTGATAGCGCTCGGAATATATGCCTTCATATATATGGAAATCGACAAACGCTTGATAAAGAGCGGGAAAACCACTATCAAGACCCCGATAACCTCGGGCGACGGTATACAACTTTAAAAGTACAGACAGCGCTATGAAATTCGATGATTTCGACGATTATTTCGACGGGCCGGAAATAGAGGAGAAGAAAGAGCCCCTGACGCCTGAACAGATAGAGGACAAAATCGATGAGGAGAACACCATAACGCTTCACACTCACCGATGGCGCAACATAGCCATTGCCATGATTGCGGTGGTGGTGCTTGGCGTTGCACTGGCATTGTTTTTCAGATACTTCTCGCCCTATGTGAGCGATGCACAGGAAACCGGCTATGTGATGAAGATAGAGAAGCGCGGACTTCTGTTCAAAACCTATGAAGGGGAAATGGTGAGCGAAACCACACTGTTGAACGACAGCAAGGTGTATCAGCGCGATTTTGTGTTCTCGTTCGACAACGATTCGCTGGCATTGCGTGCCATGGAACTTCAGGGAAAGGATGTGTGCGTGATTCTGAAATACAAATCGTACGACGGGGTGCTTCCGTGGCGTGGCGAATCGCGAAACATCATCACCGCCGTGATACCAACCGATGCACAGGCTGCCATGGCAGTGGCTGCCGACCCATCGCTCATTGAACCCGAGCCGGTCGATGCCGAGCCGATGGACTGACGTTAAATTGTATTTAGGAGCACTGAACTATCCGCAATAATTATTATATTTGTGGGAATCGATATATCCTATAAGCGATGAAACGAAGTCCGAAAGGCGAATTCCAGGAATTGAATTATCTTCCCTTAGCCGGCAAAGACAATTTCGACGGTGAAATATTTATATTCTCCGATATCAGGGACATTGCATTGCCCAACGAGCCACTGAAACTCGATTTGCCGATATTCGCGCTGTGTGTAAATGGTAGTGCCCATATCCGCATCAACCTGAAAGAGTATGATGTGAAGCCTAATATGCTGCTTACGATACTACCCGACCATATCTTGCAAGGCTATGAGATTTCCGATGATTTCGAGGGGCTGTTTCTGGGCGTGACGCTGAAATATACCAAGGAACTGTCGGTTGACCTCCACACTCTGTTGCCTTTCGTGCTCGATTTCAAGCAGACTCCGTTACTCACACTCACCGATGCCGAAGTTGACATGATTAAGAAGATACACAGGCTGGTGTGGGAGAAAATCAAGGATGTGGAGGATAAATACTACGATAAACGCATCATCAACAACCTGCTGCAGGCGCTGCTGTTCGAGGTGCTCAACATCTACCAGAAACAGAACCGTTATGTGCCGATTCAGCGTTCGCGCAACGAAACCATACTTCACGACTTTATCCACCTTGTAGAGCACGATTTCAAGGTAAACCGTTCGGTGGCTTATTATGCCGAACGGCTGTGCATCTCGGCCAAATATCTGTCGGCAGTGATAAAGCAGATAAGTGGTCGCACTGCCAGTGAGTGGATAGAAAATTATGTGATACTTGCAGCCAAGGTGATGCTGGAGTCGTCATCGTTGAGCATCAAGGAGATAAGCGGAGAACTTAATTTTGCCAATCAGTCGTTCTTCGGCAAATTCTTCAAGCAGCACACTGGAATGTCGCCCAATGCTTACCGCATGCTGAACATTAAGGAGTCATCAGCATCCAAGGCGTCGGAATGATGGCTAATAAACGGAATATTCAAATTTTTCATGAGAAATAAACAGCCCGGCTGTGGCATATCATATGCTTGAGCCGGGTTGTATAATATTTCGGGGCAAATGATGCCCTCGTGTCAAGTGTGCGTAAATCAGTTGCAGAGTTCGTAGGTGATAGAGGTGACGACACGGATTTTCTTGATGTAAGGAGTGTTGCTGTCGCGGTTCTCGATAGAGAATTGACCTTGGTTAGCGCTGCGGATTTTGCCTAGACGGCTGTCGGAGTCGTTGGCAAACTGTTCGGCAGCGGCACGTGCATTTTTGGTGGCCTCTTCTATCATTTTAGGCTTGAGTTCGTTAAACGAGGTGTATTCGTACACCACCGGGTTTTCGTAGCCGCCATCCACGATGGCTACGCCGTCCTTGAGCAGTTCGCCCTGCTTGGCGATGAGCGAGCGCACTTTGTCCACTTGATTTGATGCTATGGTGATAACTCCGGTTATGTTGTAGCGATAAGGATGGTTGTCGGCGCCGTATCGTTCGGCACTCATGTCGATAACCACCGGGGCGTTAACAGATATTTCCTTGTCGCTTAGACCGTTGCTGCGCAGATATTTCAGGATAGCATTGGTGGTGTTGTTGATGCTTACGTAGAGCTGAGGCAGGTCGTTGCCTACACTCTTGAACACGATAGGCCATGTGACCTTGTTGGCGGGTACTTCCACTTCGGAAAGCCCTTTCACATTTACAACGCGGTCCTTGTCGGCGAATTTCTCAATGCCTGATTTAAGGCAGAATCCGAGAACTATAATTGCCACTGCAATAATCACAGATTCCACGAGTTTGCTGTTGTTGTTCATAATCTTAAATGAGTTTAATTAGCGTATATAATAATGACGTATAAATGGACGGAAAGTTTATTGGGCGCGGTAGAAATTCTGCTGATATAGCCGAGCCAGAAAGTCCCAGTTGTCGATGAGCAAATGTCCGGATTCGTCCCATATGAAGCGTGCGTCGGGAAGCAGGCCGTTGGAGAATGCGAATTTCAGCAGGTCGATTGGGCAACGGCCGTGGACGGTGACGAGTTCGTGTGCCGAGTGTGCAGCCTCGGCGCTGTCGTAGCACTGATTGTCGGGGTGTTTGATGTATTGCGCCGTTTCTGGGGCAATGAGCAATCCACGTTCCGGAGTGGCATATAGGGTGAAATTGTGCATTTCGGCGAGATTAGGGAAGAATCCGGAGTCGGTGCCGTCGGGCTTCCATCCCATGTGGTCGATAAGAAATTTGTTAAGGCCGGCGTAATCGGCGATGAACCGTATGGGCTTTCCATCGTTGGCCTTCATCATCTGTTTGTAGAATTTGTGTGGTTCGGCAGTCTTAGCTTCTGGACGAGGCTTCGGCTGAGCGGGTAGTTTGTTGTCGATGATAGCGCTGAGCCATTCGCGAACATATAGTGCGAGCGGTCCGGTGGGGTTTTCGCTCATAGTGTTGTGGTTGAGTTCGAGCAGCAGCGGTCTTGCCGTATCGGGGTCGGGGTTCTTTGCTACAATTTTCTGTCCTTCGAGCAGTGTAGAGCGCATGGTAGGGGCGGCAGCGTGGCGCATGAAGTAGCTGTTCCAGAACAGCCAGTAGGAAAAATCGTAGACTTGTCGAATCTGCTCTTGGTCGTAGATGTCGATATCGGCCATCATGTTGTAATCGGCAGCCACAGGGGCAAAGTCGTAATAATTGTCGAGGAATCGGTGCATGGTGGCAGCTGCGTCGGCAATAGCCGGGTGGAACGGCGACACTGTACCGTTGTCGAGGAGTGAACATTCCACCACATACCAGGTGATGAACTGTACATCGACCATATTGAGCTCGCTCTCTACATAGTCGTCGCCGAGAGTGAAGAACGGCAGCAATCGGCCGTAAAGATGTTTGTGGATGGTGCAGAACGAGCGCCATATGCCGGCATCTGCCACTATATCTTGAAAGTATCCGGTGACAGCCAGCACTACATCCTTTACAATGGGTTCGCCGAATAGCCGGAGCAATTCGGAATTGTCGAGTGCGCTGGCCATCTCGTTGGCCATTCCGAAGTAGAACTTGTCGGCTTCGGATTCGTCGGGATATCCCGGCTGCATCATCATATAGTCGCGTTTGTCGATTTTCATCATTGTCAATTATTAGTTATATTGTTGATTGTGGCTATAAGTTGAGCCACCGACGGGCAATGTGCTACAGTGTTGCCGTCTGCTGTGAGAATTATGTCGATGGGGCTTGTGCCTCTCACTGAAACGACAAAATCCGTGCCACAAGCATCGTCAGCCTCCACTCTGATGTCATTTCGGCGCAAAGCATTGGCAATGATGTGGCGCATGTCGTTGGGAGCGTCGATTCGGGCCGAGTGCGACAACCGGCAGTTCATCACGAAATTGCAGGTAGAGGGGTCGAAATCTATGTTGTTGCCAATGAAAAGGCGGCTCATTGCCCCTTGCAACACCATATCGTCGGTGGGGCCGCAACAAATGGAGTGAGAACCATCGATGGCGATGAGCCTGTCGGCAAAAGTCAGCACCTGGGCAATGTCGTGCGATGATAGCAGAATGGCCTTCCCGGTCCTGTGGGCCAGTTCGTGGAGCAATTGCATGGCTGAGATTTTGCTGGCTATATCGAGGAAAGCAGTGGGTTCGTCGAGGAAAATAATCGGGGTGTCTTGTGCCAGTGCCTTTGCAATCATAGCCTTTTGGCGTTCACCGTCGGAGAGTTCAGCCATGAAACGGTTTGCCTTGTCGGTAATGCCCACACTGAGCATGGCCGTGTCGACGGCTTTGGAGTCGGATTTTGTGAGGCGTCCGAACCATCCGGTGTGTGGATGCCGGCCCAGTGCAACCAACTCGCGCACGGTGAGGCCGCCGGCTTGTGTGCTGTCGGTATTGACAATGGCCAGCATCCGCGACAACCGTTTCCGTGAAAGGCTGAACACGTCGGAGCCATCAATGGTTACCGAGCCCGCAAGCGGCCGTTGCGAAGCAGCGAGAGTTCGAAGCAGAGTGGATTTGCCTGTTCCGTTGGCGCCGATAAGGCATACCAGCTCGCCCTGATAAAGGGCGATATTGATATTGTTGGCCACTTCAACTGCCGATGAGCCGTTGCGGTAGCCGATATTCAGATTGTGGGTTTCGAGAATGGGCTTCATCGTCAGTTGAAATAAGGGATTTTACGTCGGTTGAGAATCACATATAGAATTACCGGCACACCAATAACTGGAGTGATGGCATTGATTGGAAGCGTTCCGCTGTCGGGGAGCACGCAAATGAGCGAGCAAAGCAGAGCCACCACGGCACCGCACAGTGCGGTGATGGGAAGCAGACGGTGGTGGTTGGTGGTGTTGAGAAGCAGACGCGCCATATGTGGCACCACAAGCCCGAGGAACCCGATGGGGCCGCAAAAAGCTGTCACGGCTGCGGTGAGTACTCCGGTGATGGCGAGCAGGGCATTGCGGGTGACCTTGACGTTCACACCGAGGCTTTCGGCATATCGGCTTCCCAGCAGCAGTGCGTTAAGCGGCTTGGCCATCAGCATGGCAGCTATCAGAGCTGTCGCGATGGGGATTGCGAAAGCCGGCAGCTGTGAGGCCGATACGCCCGAGAAACTTCCGAGCCCCCAAATGACGTAGGAGTGCACGCCTTCTTGGGTGGCAAAGAAATTGAGAATCGAAATTGCCGATGATGTCAGATAGCTTACGAGAATGCCGATTATGAGCAGCATGGTGTTGCTTTTCACCAGAGCGGAGAAGAAAAGCAGGATGCCCAGGATGATTGCGGCGCCAATGAATGCTCCGGCAAGAATCGAGGCATATCCCGATGCCGTAATGCCGAACATCGAGCCGAGTCCGGTGCCAATTGACAGCATTATGATGGCCACACCGAGCGATGCACCGGTTGACACGCCAAGAATCGAGGGCCCGGCAAGTGGATTGTTGAAAGTGGTTTGCAGGAGCAATCCGGCCACAGCCAGTGCTGCTCCCGCCAGAGAGGCAGTAGCCACCATTGGCAGCCGCGATTCGAGAATGATGATTTTCCAGGTGGCGCGTTGCGGCTCGCCACCACACATCACTGTCAGCACCTCGTCGATAGGAATATCGACTGTTCCCAGGACTATGTTGAGTGCTGCAGTCACAACCAAGAGCACAGCAAGCATCAGCAACGAAACTATATATCGACGGCTCATTGTTCTATACGGTAGAAATATCGACGGTTATATCCCGGGAGCAGCGACGGATGGAAAATCGAGATGTACTCCTCGAGCAGCATGTCGGGGTGAAACGGGAAATCGGTGAAAAACGAAGTCAATTGGGTGTCGCAAGCATAAATGCCGCCGTTCTTGAATGCATCGAAGTGGCTGTTGAGCTCGTAGATGTCGGTAATCGATTTGCGGGTGACGGGTTGGCCGAAACCTTTTACCAGCCAGAATTCGGCATCGTGGGCTATGTCGAACACCTTGGTGAAGTCGAGTTGCAGCGAGCCGGCATCGTTGTTGTCGGCCCAAGGATAGTAGGCACCGGCGTCGGCAAGAATCTGTGCCATATAGCTTTTGCCGCCCGGCACATACCAGATGCCGTTAAGTACCGTTTCGGTGATAACTTTCGGACGATGCTCCACCTTTGCTGCCATGTCGCGAAGCAGGGTGTAGTGTTGCTCTACAGAGTTGAAAATTGAGTCGGCCTGCGAAGCCTTTCCGAACAGAAGCCCGAAAAACTTCACCCATTCGGCCCGTCCGAGAGGCGATGCCTCCATATAGTCGGCACATTCGATAATCGGCACTCCGATGGTGGCCAGTGCTCCATATCCGGCATTCATGAACGGTGACAGGATTATGGCATCTGGCTGCAGCTCGATGATTTTCTCAAGCGACGGCGCTTCCGACTTGCCGCAGTCGGCAATGCTGCCATTGGCCACGGCTTTAGAAATGGTGTCGATGTTGAAGTATTGGGCATCGCACACACCGGCTATGCTTGAGTATGAGCCGTCGTTAAGCTCGCCTATAATACCGGCGTGGACCGATGAATAAACGAGGACCTTCTGCAGCGGCACCCGCAGCACGGTAACGCCGTCGATGCGAGGCGTAGAGGGGGCTTTGCGGTCAATGAGGGCATATCGTTGCAGTATTGCGCCCGGTTTCCAGGGATTCTGGATTGTCACTAAAGTGAAATTGTCACTCTCTTCGAAACTTATAAGCTCGGCGTAGCCGGTACACGTGGAAGTGCTGTCAGATGGCTTGCCGGTCTTGCTGTTGCATGCGCAGAGCAGGCATAAAGATAATATGAACGGAACGAAAGTCTTCATGATGTGCAAACTTACTAATTTAACGCGATACAATGCGATTGATGACGACAAAAAAAAGAGGCGGTGCCAAAATCGTGATGAAAAAGGCACCGCCTCTAAGCGGTAAAACGGAAATCGTAATGTTATTCGAACTTTGCGGCGATGGCGGCGGCAATGCGCTGCATCTCGTCGGCTGGCAGGCTGAGCTTCTCCTTGAAGAAGTTCATGTCGCTTTCCTTGTTGATTGGAATCAGGTGAATGTGGGCGTGGGGCACTTCGAGGCCCATAACAGCCACACCGATTCTCACGCAAGGCATTGCCTGACGCAGGGCGGCAGCCACACGTTTTGCAAATTTCCAGTATTCGGCATATTCGTCGGAATCGATGTCGAAAATATAGTCAATCTCCTTTTTGGGGATTACCAGAGTGTGTCCCGGCGCTACTGGGTTGATGTCGAGGAAAGCAAAGAAGTTTTCGCTCTCTGCAACCTTGTAGCAAGGAATCTCGCCGGCGGCAATTTTGCTGAAGATTGTAGCCATATGGTTTTATTCAATTGAGATGTCGACTATTTCGAACTGCATCATACCCGAAGGGACGCGGATGTCGACCACGTCGCCCACCTTGTGGCCCATCAGGCCCTTGGCGATAGGAGTGGATGAAGCAATCTTGTGTTCCTTGATGTTGGCTTCGCTTTCGGCCACGATTGTGTACTTCATCTGCGCGCCATTATTCACGTTCTTTATAGTAACTGTGTTGAGAATCTGAACCTCATGTGTGTTAAGCTTGCTATCATCGATGATACGAGCGTTAGCCACCAAGTCCTTCAGCTGCGAAATCTTCATTTCGAGCATTCCCTGAGCTTCCTTGGCGGCATCGTATTCAGCATTCTCCGACAAGTCACCCTTGTCGCGCGCTTCGGCAATGGCACGAGAAATTTCCGGACGCTTCACATTCTCGAGATATGCGATTTCTTCCATCTTTTTCTTGTAGCCTTCCTTGGTCATGTAACTTAGTGCCATGGTTTGTAAAACTGTTTTTTTTAATTTGTTAATTAATTAGTAAAAAAGAAAGAATCTCCACTTTTCATTAAGTCGAGACCCCTAAAAAATAAATATTTAAAAATGGGCTAATCCGAGGCTTGCCACCGCATCGCCACACTCGCCGCACTCGGCTCGGGCAGATGATTGAGCAGCCCTTGGTGCTCTTTTTCCTTTGCAAAGGTAAATATTAATTTCAGATAAACCAATTAATTAATAAAAATTGTGTTTTTGCCGAAGATGGACTGAGTTTTGGCGAAATAATTTATCCCGGATTCGCACAATCTTTATGTAAAATGACGAAAGTTTTTTGCTAACACACATATATTTATGTAATTTTGCGGTGGGAAACGACGATGATTTTCCGCGGTCTTCAAATAAGAGATTTACGATTACAACAAACTGCATCATAAAACAATTTTTATCGTTTATGGATTTAACTTCATTGACAGCCATTTCGCCAATCGATGGCCGATATCGTAACAAGGTAGCGAGCCTTGACAATTATTTTTCTGAATTTGCACTAATCAGATACCGCATTAAGGTAGAGGTGGAATATTTCATTGCCCTCGCCGAGATTCCGCTGCCGCAGCTGAGCGATGTCGACCATTCGGTGTTCGAGCCAATGCGCGACATATATCGCAACCTCAGTGTGGCCGAGGCCTCGCATATCAAGGAGATAGAAAGCGTAACCAACCACGACGTGAAGGCTGTGGAGTACTTCCTGAAGGAACGTTTTGATGGCCTTGGCCTTGCAAAATACAAGGAATTCATTCATTTCGGCCTTACCTCGCAGGACATCAACAACACTTCGGTGCCTATGCTCATGAAAGATGCCCTGCACGATGAGGTGATTCCTCTGATTGAGAAAATCATTGCCGACCTCGATGCCAAGGCACAGCAATGGATGGACATTCCGATGCTGGCAAAAACCCATGGCCAACCTGCCTCACCTACTCGCTTGGGCAAGGAGATTGAGGTGTTTGCCTATCGTCTGAAACAGCAGTTGCAGCTGCTCGAAGCCACTCCGATTAGTGGTAAGTTTGGTGGTGCCACCGGAAATTTCAATGCCCACCGCATTGCATTCCCTACTGTCGACTGGCGCAACTTCGCCAACAGTTTCCTGAGCGAGAAACTCGGCATAGCCCGCGAACAGTGGACCACCCAAATATCGAACTACGACAATCTGTCGGCACTCTTCGATGCACTGAAGCGCATATGCAGCATTATAATCGACCTCGACCGCGACATGTGGCAGTATATCTCGATGGAATATTTCAAGCAGCGCATCAAGGAAGGAGAGGTGGGCTCGTCGGCAATGCCGCACAAGGTTAACCCAATCGATTTCGAGAACAGCGAGGGTAACCTCGGTCTGGCTGTGGCCATCTTGAACCACTTGTCGCAGAAGTTGCCGGTATCGCGTCTGCAGCGCGACCTCACCGACTCGACAGTGCTGCGCAATGTGGGTGTGCCCGTTGCTCACCTCGAGATAGCCATCCATAGCACACTCAAGGGATTGGGCAAACTTCTGCTCAATGAGGCTGCTATAAACCGCGATCTCGACAACATGTGGAATGTGGTAGCCGAAGCCATCCAGACCATACTCCGCCGCGAAGGATATCCAAAGCCCTACGAGACGCTCAAGGCTCTTACACGCACCAATTCGGTTGTGAATGCCGAAAGCATTGCATCGTTCATCGATACTCTTAATGTCTCCGACTCGGTAAAGGCTGAATTGAAGGCAATTACCCCTCACGGATACACTGGCTATTAATGCATCGGAGTCAACAACAATTATCAAGGAAGATTTTTCAAAAAAATCTTTTTTGATAATTGTTTGGAATAGAAATATTCTTATAACTTTGCACAAGATAGTGCTCACCTCAGGCTATCCATTGTTCAAGGCATTTTTGTGGTAATACTGTCATGATAATTGAGTTTATAACAATTAGCAACATCAGAAAATTATATATTTGAGTAACCTTTATATTTAATATTACATTTAATTTAAATTTTAATTAGCCGAGAGGCAAAAAATAGAAGTTTTATGGAAGATCTCGAAAAAAGAGCAAGACGCCCCAGAATAGGCGAAAAGAAACTTGATGACGAAATGTCGCAGCCTCGTTACGAAAAAGTATCGTACGACGAACCATCAGGCGATTCGGCAGAGCGCCCAGCCCAGTCAGAACGCCCAAACAACTACCGTCAGCGTCAAGGCGGGTATAATCAGTATAACGACAACTATAACCAAGGAGGCTACAATCGTCAAGGCGGATACAACAATCGCCAAGGTGGCTACGGCAACAATCGCCAAGGTGGCTACGACAATCAGGGAAATTATGGCAATCGTCAAGGCGGCTACAATAACCGCCAGGGTGGCTACAACAACAATCGCCAGGGTGGTTACAACAATCGCCAAGGCGGTGGCTACAACAACAATCGTCAAGGCGGCTACAACAATCGCCAAGGCGGTTACAACAACAATCGCCAGGGCGGTTACAACAACAATCGTCAGGGTGGTGGCTACAACAATCGCCAAGGCGGTTACAACAATCGTCAAGGTGGTGGCTACAATAACCGTCAGCCACAGCAGAAGCCGCAGCAAATGCGATTCACTCCACGCCCAAAGCGTATTGAATATGAAATGCCGGCTATCGACCCTACAGCACAGGTTCGTCTGAACAAATTCATGGCAAATGCCGGTGTGTGCTCGCGTCGTGAAGCCGATGAATTGATACAGCAAGGTCAAGTTCTCGTTAACGGAACTCCGGTTACTGAACTCGGTACCAAGATCACCGCTACCGACACTGTAGAATATCAAGGTAAGGTGGTGACACTTGAAAGCAAGTGCTACATCCTGCTCAACAAACCGAAGGATTGCGTAACAACCAAGGATGACCCCAATGGCCGCCTTACCGTTATGGACCTCGTTAAGAATGCTTGCACCGAGCGAATCTATCCGGTAGGACGTCTCGACCGCAACACCACCGGAGTACTCCTGCTTACTAACGACGGTGAACTGGCCTCGAAACTCACTCACCCTAAATATGTGAAGAAGAAAATTTATCACGTGTGGGTCGACAAGCCAATCTCTGAGGACGACATGCAGCACATTGCCGACGGTGTAGAACTTGAAGACGGCGAAATCCATGCCGATGCCATCAGCTACGTTTCGGAAACCGATAAGAAACAGGCCGGTATCGAAATCCACTCGGGTCGTAACCGCGTGGTACGTCGTATTTTTGAAGCACTCGGCTATCATGTGACCAAGCTCGACCGCGTATACTTCGCAGGTCTCACCAAGAAGAACTTGCCTCGTGGCCGTTGGCGCTACCTTACTCAGGAAGAGGTGAACTACCTTAAGCAAAACTCATTCGAGTAAGCCGAAGCATAACGATAATGATGAGCCTTGCGCCACTAATCACGGCAACAGGCTCATTGCAATTTAGCAACAAAGCAAAACAACATATTATTGACATGGCTATAAAAAGAACAAAAATAACCGATGTGCTCAGCGACAGCACACTCATAGGCACAACAGTGTGTGTGAAGGGCTGGGTGCGTACACGCCGCGGCAACAAGAACGTGCAGTTTGTTGCCCTCAACGATGGCAGCACAATCAAGAACCTTCAGATTGTGTTCGACCTCGGCAAATTCACTGACGAACAGCTGAAGCCTATCACCACCGGCTCAAGCTTGTGTGTAGTGGGCTCGCTCGTAGAGTCGCAGGGCAAGGGCCAGACATGCGAGGTGCAGGCCGAGGAACTCACCATCTACGGCACTGCCGACCCGGAGACTTATCCGTTGCAGAAGAAGGGCCACACCCTTGAATTCCTTCGTGAAAAGGCCCATCTGCGCCCCCGTACCAACACTTTTGGCGCTGTGCTCCGCATTCGCCACACTTTGGCATTTGCCATCCACAAATTCTTCAACGACCGAGGTTTCTTCTATCTTAACACTCCGCTTATCACAGCAAGCGACTGTGAAGGCGCGGGCGCAATGTTCCAGGTAACCACTCTCGACCTCAACAATCTGCCTCGCACCGAAGATGGCAAGGTTGACTATACCCAGGACTTCTTCGGCAAGCAGACAAGCCTCACAGTATCGGGACAGCTCGAAGGCGAGCTTGGAGCTACAGCCCTCGGTGCTATCTATACTTTCGGCCCTACTTTCCGCGCTGAGAACTCAAACACTCCGCGCCACCTCTCCGAATTCTGGATGGTGGAGCCTGAGGTAGCCTTCAACGATATTACCGATAATATGGACCTTGCCGAGGACTTCATTAAGTTCTGTGTGAAATACGCCCTTGAAAATGCCAAGGACGATATTGAATTCCTCAACCAGATGTACGACAAGAGCCTTATCGAACGCCTTAACTTCGTTATCAACAACGATTTCGTGCGTTTGCCTTATACCGAAGGCATCAAGATACTTGAGGCATCGGGCAAGAAGTTCGAATTCCCGGTATCGTGGGGTGTCGACCTGCAGAGCGAGCACGAGCGTTACCTTGTTGAGGAACACTTCAAGAAACCGGTTATCCTTACCGACTATCCGAAGGAAATCAAGGCATTCTATATGAAGCTCAACGACGATGGTAAGACTGTCCGTGCAATGGATGTGCTGTTCCCTACTATCGGCGAGATTATCGGCGGTTCGGAGCGCGAAGAAAGCTACGATAAACTGCTGGCCCGCATCAACGAACTCAACATACCTATGAAGGATATGTGGTGGTATCTCGACACCCGCCGATTCGGCACAGTGCCGCACTCGGGATTCGGGTTGGGATTTGAACGTCTGGTGCTCTTCGTAACCGGCATGACAAACATCCGCGACGTGATTCCGTTCCCTCGTACGCCAAACAATGCAGAATTCTAATCGGCACTGACCGATATCAATACGCAGCAGGGCGCATCCACTCAGTTGGGTGCGCCCTGCCTTGTTATTGGCGGTTTTTGCAATTTTACCGTAAGCGTGAATCGTAAATTTGCGGTGACGGCGAAAGTGAGTATGCAGTGAGGGCTGCGCTTTGGTGCGGCGCAGCCCTCAGCAGATTAGGTTTAGATGTGAAATATATCAGCAGCGAGGCTTCAATTGCTTAAAGAAATCGTTGCCTTTATCGTCAACGAGGATGAATGCCGGGAAATCAACCACTTCGATTTTCCAGATAGCTTCCATGCCAAGTTCGGGATATTCAACGCATTCAATGCTCTTGATGTTGTTCTGGGCAAGGATAGCAGCGGGGCCACCGATGCTGCCGAGGTAGAAGCCGCCATGCTTCTTGCAAGCGTCGGTAACGGCCTGGCTACGGTTGCCCTTTGCAAGCATCACCATGCTGCCGCCATGGCTCTGGAACAGGTCGACGTATGGGTCCATACGTCCGGCAGTGGTCGGGCCCATAGAGCCGCAAGCCATTCCGGCGGGAGTCTTGGCCGGGCCGGCATAGTAAATCGGGTGGTCCTTGATATATTGAGGCAATTCTTCACCGCGGTCAAGGCGTTCTTTTAATCGTGCGTGAGCAATGTCGCGGCCAACGATGATAGTGCCGTTGAGCGACAGACGAGTGGCAACAGGATATTTGCTGAGTTCCTTGAGTATTTCGCTCATAGGTTGGTTCAGGTTAATCTTCACGGCATTGCCTTCGCCTGCTTGACGGAGTTCTTCAGGAATGAGTTCGGTTGGGTTGTCATCGAGCTTTTCAATCCAGATACCGTCCTTGTTGATTTTGCACTTGATGTTGCGGTCGGCCGAGCAGCTGACGCCCATACCTACCGGGCACGAAGCGCCGTGGCGAGGCAGACGCACGATGCGGATGTCGTGAGCAAGGTATTTGCCGCCGAATTGTGCGCCGAGACCAATCTTATGAGCCTCTTCGAGCACTTGCTTCTCGAGCTCAACGTCGCGGAAAGCGCGACCGTATTCGTTGCCTGTAGTGGGCAGGTTGTCGTAGTAGTGAGTAGAAGCGAGCTTAACGGTGAGCAGGTTCTTTTCGGCCGAAGTACCGCCGATAACGAAGGCAATGTGGTAAGGAGGACAAGCAGCAGTGCCGAGAGTCTTCATTTTCTCGATGAGGAATGGCACGAGAGTGGCAGGGTTGAGCAGCGCCTTGGTTTCCTGATACAGGTAAGTCTTGTTGGCCGAGCCACCGCCCTTTGTAACGCAGAGGAAGCGGTATTCCATACCTTCAGTGGCTTCAATGTCGATTTGAGCCGGGAGGTTGCACTTGGTGTTCACTTCGCGATACATATCGAGTGGAGCATTCTGCGAGTAGCGCAGATTTTCTTCGGTGTAGGTTTTGTACACACCCAGCGAGAGCGCTTCTTCGTCGCAGTATCCGGTCCACACCTGCTGGCCTTTTTCGCCGTGGATAATTGCGGTGCCGGTGTCCTGGCATAGCGGAAGCTTGCCTTTGCATGCTACTTCAGCATTGCGGAGAAATGTGAGAGCCACATATTTGTCGTTTTCAGAAGCTTCGGGGTCGTTGAGGATTTTGGCCACCTGCATATTGTGCGAGCGGCGGAGCATGAACGACACATCGCGGAAAGCAGCGTTGGCCATGGCGGTGAGACCTTCCTTGGCCACTTTCAGGATGGGATGTCCTTCAAATTCGCTAACCGAAACGTAGTCCTTGGTAAGGAGATAGTATTCGGTGTCGTCCGGACCCAATGGGAACGGAGCCTGATACTTAAATTCGGGAGTATTTGCCATAATGAATTATAGTTTTGTTGATATGTTTCGATTTGGTAAAGATAATAAATACGATTGGAAAAACCGACAAAAGCTTGGCAATAAATTCACTCCTTTGGAGCGAGGGCTTTCCAGAGATTATCGTCGGGAACCGGTGCCGTCACGCAGATATCCTGTTTCGACACAGGGTGGACGAAAGTGACATTGCGGGCAAGCAAGCTGATGCTGCCATCGGGGTTGCTGCGTTTGGCCCCGTATTTCAGGTCGCCCTTGATAGGACAACCGATAGCGGCGAGCTGCACCCTGATTTGATGCTTTCGGCCTGTGAGAAGTTTCACCTCGATGAGGTAATAGTTGTCGGATTGCGAGATGACGCGGTATTTCAGCACAGCTTTCTGTGCGCCTGGTTTCTCGACGGTGGAGGCATACGATTTGTTGTTGCGTTCGGTGGTGGTGATGTAGTGCACCAGCGTGTCCTCGTCTTTTGGTGGCCGGTTCTTGGTTATGGCCCAATATGTCTTGTGGACATCGCCATTGCGGAACATCTCGTTCATTCGTGCCAATGCCTTGCTGGTCTTGGCAAACACCACGAGGCCGAATACTGGGCGGTCGAGACGGTGCACCACGCCACAGAACACGTTGCCCGGTTTGGCATATTTCTCCTTAATCCACTGTTTTACGGTTTCCGACAGTGGCGTGTCGCCGGTTTTGTCGCCTTGAACGATTTCGCCTGATTTCTTATTGACGATAATGATATGGTTGTCTTCGTAAACTACTTCCATTGCATGGATTTTATGGTTTTCACAAAGGTAATGTATTTATGTGGGCTATGGAAATCGCCGGAGGCTATTTGCCGGTGAAAATTCTGCTCAGCCATTTGTTTTGGCGTAGCAGATAGATTGTAAGCAAGGTGGGGACAAGTACAGTCAGGGCGCCGATTACCGACACTGCAAGCAGCGGGGCAAACTGCAATCCAAGGTTTCGCAGAGGTTCCTGCAGCGGAGTGAGCGGAAACAGGAAGAAGTAGTGAAGCAGATATATCCCGAGCGACTCCTTGCCAAGCATGCTGAAGAACCGTGCAAACGCCGATGGCTTGTTGCCCGGTGCATATTCATTGCTGCTCCAGCTGGCAGCAAGCGTAAGTGCTATGATAAGTGCACTGGTGTGCATAATCACTATGGTGATGCTTTTCCAATCGGTCAGTGCAGGAACCTCCAACGGATAGGCAATCAAGTAGAACGACGGAACAAACATGGCGATGGCTGCAATTAACGGCCACGAACCGTTGATGGCCCGCTTGTAGATGTTGATGTGCCGATGTGCAAAAAATCCGATTATGAAAATGGGGAAGAACCTGGAAATCACCTCCATGCCTGCATAGTCGGCTCCTGAAGCAGTTACGATAGGCTTGAGCAGTACTATTGTAGCATAGAATGCTATTGCAATGGCAATCTGGAGCGCAGTGTTGGTAACTTTCCGGTAGATAACCGACAGCAAGCAATATATGGCGAAGAGTTCGAACAGACAGAAGGTGAACCAGTAGCCGTTTTTCCATGTGTCGGCATATAGGGCGGCAAATGTGGATTTGATGGGCGATTGCAGATGACTGTGCGGGAAATAAAGCACCCATATGGCGCTCACCACTACGGTCGGAAGCAGCAGTTGCCTTGCCCGCTTGAGCATGTTGGGCATGGCAAACCCTTCTTTATACGAAAGAAATCCGCTGATGAAGAAGAAAACAGGCATATGCACATTGGCGATGAGTTTGAACAGGAAAGCCGTGTCGATGCCACGGATGCACATGGTGATGATGTGGCCCATGATTACCATGAATATGGCAACGCCTTTGAGCAGGTCGAAATACTGTATACGTTCTTTTTCCATAAAGCAATTGTTAGTGATTCTTGGGGGATATGGCAGGGTAATGATTGTGGATGCGATAATTGCCGGCAGCGCTCCAATGGCTGCCGGCCTATGTCTGCTATTGCTTCTTCTGGGATGAAATTATCGTTTTGTAACGTTGCTTGTCGTTGATTACTGCAAGTGCTTCGGCCACAAGTTTGTTGCGGTGGTTCATCACCTTGTAGTAGTCGGCATTGTCGAATATGTCGCGAGCGATGAGTGCCTTCATTATGTCGCAAATCAGGCTTTTGCTGGTGTCGAAGTCTTTTTGGTTAAACCCGATGCTGTCATTTAGGGCGTTGGCCTTCAGATTCTCGAGCATTTCGTCGGAAATCTGGAATTTGGCGTTATAATCGTTGAAGTTGCCGTATGTAGCCTTGATGGCAGTCCGGTTCTTGTCGACGTAATCGATGATGTATTGGTTAAGCACCCCTTTGGCAACAATATCGCGGTAATACTTCGAGTATTCAGTGGTGTCGATAGGCACGAATATATCGGGCATGATGCCACCTCCTCCATAAATGGTGCGTTGATTGCGCAAGGTGGTAACTTTGAGCGAGTCGCTGAAGTGGATGCTGTCGGCGCTGTAAAGCTCGCCCGAAGTATAGCGGTTGTATATGTCCATTGAGTATTCCTCATGGTTCTTGCCATAAGGTTTCTGAATACATCGGCCCGAAGGGGTATAGTATCGCGAAATGGTGAGACGAATCATCGAGCCATCGGGGAACGGGAACGGGCGTTGCACCAGGCCTTTTCCAAAAGTGCGTCGGCCCACAACCACGCCGCGGTCCCAGTCCTGGATGGCGCCGGAGAGGATTTCGCTGGCCGAAGCAGAATATTGGTTGACAACTACCACCAGATCGATGTCGCGGAATTTTCCGTGGCCGTTGGCGCGCTCTTCGTGTCGTGGCGAGCGTCGGCCCTCGGTGTACACAATCAGCTGGTCCTTGTCGAGGAATTCGTTGGCAATCTGGGTTGCAATTTCCAGATAGCCGCCGCCATTATCGGATATATCGAATATCAGTTGCTTCATTCCTTGCTTCTTCAGCTTTGTGGCGGCATCCATAACCTCGTCGTATGAGGTCTTTGCGAATCGGCTCAGGCGGATGTAGCCAGTCTTTGAGTCAATCATATATGCAGCATCGACGCTGAACAGTGGAATGTCGTCGCGTGTGATGCGGAACCGGATAGGTTCGGGCTGGTTACGTCGCAGCACAGTCACCTCCACCTTAGTGCCTTTAGGGCCACGGAGGCGTTTCATTATATCGGAGTTCTTCATCTTCACTCCCGCAATGGCAGTGTCGTTGGCTGCGATGATGCGGTCGCCGGCAACGATTCCCACTCGCTCCGAGGGGCCTCCGGCAATGGTTTGCAGCACATATAGGGTATCGTTCTTCATATTGAACTGAATGCCGATGCCGCTGAAGTTGCCGTCGAGCGGTTCGTTGAGGTCCTTGGTTTCCTCGGGCGTTGAGTATGATGAATGAGGGTCGAGCTCGTTGAGCATCCCCCTGATAGCGTCTTCTACGAGCTTCTCTTCGTTGACGGTATCCACATAGTATTCATTCACAGCCATTTCGGCTATCTTCAGCTTTTGCGATTGCGTCATTTTAATTTGTGCGCTTGCAATGAGCGAAGCAGCCGTCAGGACAGCAGTAAATGCAAATTTTGCAATATATTTCATTTTATTTTAGATGATTATGAGCTTATTTATAGTTTTCCGCCGATTCGTATATGGTTTCGAAAATTTTGCGGTCGTTTTCGTCGAGCACCTTGTTTCGTCGAGCCATCATACGTTGTGCAATGCCGAAGAATTTTGATATGGGCACGTCGATGAATCCCGATGTGCTGCCCTCAGAGAACGATGCAACGAAGTTGCGAGGAAATCCGGCTCCGTGGATGTTTACCCCCACGCCAAGCACCGTGGCAGTGTTGAACATGCAGTTGATGCCTGTTTTCGAATGGTCGGCCATAATGAGGCCGCAGAATTGCAGTCCGGTCTTGAGGAATCGCTGTGCCGGATAGTTCCAAAGCTTGATTTCTGTATAGTCGTTCTTGAGGTTTGAGGCAGTGGTCCCGCCACCGATGTTGCACCATTCGCCGATAACGGCGTTGCCGAGGAATCCGTCGTGAGCCTTATTGCTGTAGCCAATCATCACCACATTGTTGAGCTCGCCACCCACTTTGCAAAATGGGCCGAGAGTGGTGGCTCCAGTTATTCGGGCTCCCATGTTAACCACTGCATGCTCGCAGGCTGCAAATGGGGCGCGGATGGCCGATGATTCCGACACCTCGGCATCTTTCCCTATATAAATCGGGCCATTTTTCACGTTGAGGTAAGTTCCTTCAACCGATGCTCCTTCCTCAAGGAAGATTTTCGATGTTCCGTCGGGATAAATCGGGTTGCCTATAACAGTGTTGGTGTCGCTGAGTCGTTGCGAAGCGCGGTGCGCGGTGATTTTGTGGAAATCTTGCTCCAGCGCCTTCCCGTTAAGCAGAAATATGTCGTAAAGAAACCGAATCTGGGTGGTTTCGGCAGTATATTCAGTGGCCTTGGCATATCGTTTTGACATAAAGTCGTCGAGCGAGCCGTTGAATGCAATGGTGTCGCCGTCGGCAGTGATAGCTTCGCCAGGGGCAAGACTTGAAATTGCAGCCACAAGGTTTTCGTCGGGCAGAACGTGTCCGGCAATGAACAGGTTGGTGTCGGTAATGGAGACTTTGAACTTATCCTGAAGATATGGTTCGGTGAGATATGAGAACGAGCAGTCGGGCAATTCGTGGCGCCATTTGTCGATGATTGTGAGTATACCTACTCTTATTTCGCACACCGGACGTGTGTAGGTGATAGGCAGCAGATTATCGCGCACTGCCTTCTCGTCGAATATAATAACGTTGGCCATTTTAGTCGATTTTTTAATGACATTGCAAATATAACGATTTTCTGTGCTTTTGCCACTCGTTTGCACTATCTTTGCATAAGATAGGCTGCACTCGGCAAAAATGCACAAGCAAGCTTGGCATGTTGTGCACTCGTTTGCACTATCTTTGCAAAAGATAAACATTGGATATGAAATTCATAGAACAGGATATACGAGGTGTGTATGTGATTGAACCGGTGAAGTTCGGCGATGCGCGAGGTTATTTCAGCGAGGTGTTCAAGTTGGAAGAATTTCAGGAGCATATTGGTCCGGTGAAATTTGTGCAGGACAATGAGTCGGTGTCGTCGCGCGGTGTGTTGCGCGGGCTACATTTCCAGGGAGGCGAGTGGTCGCAGGCCAAGCTCGTGAGGGTCTCACAAGGTAGGGTAATCGACGTTGTTGTCGACTTGCGTCGCGAATCATCCACGTTTGGCAAGCACTTGATGGTGGCGCTAAGCGCCGATAATGGTCGTCAGCTGTTTATCCCACGCCGATTTGCCCATGGGTTTGTGGTGCTGAGCGAAACTGCACAGTTCCAGTATAAGGTCGACAATGTGTATGCACCGCAAAGCGAGCACACATTGCGATTCGACGACCCGCAGCTCGCTATAGAGTGGCCCATCGCAGCTTCGGAAATGCTTCTTTCTCCCAAGGATCTCAAGGGACAGTCGCTTACCGAACTTATGCAGGACAATATCATTTAATACCATATTTTTTACTCATGACCAGATTCGTTACAGTATTATTTCTGATTTCAGCGAATTTGTTGCTTATGGCGGCCGGGCTTGTGGCGCACAGCGACAATGCCGAGGCCTATGTGGCTGATGGCGCAAAAGGGTATTCGAGCAATTTGCCGAGCGGCTCCGTAAACCATTGAAAATTTCAGTTAAATAATGAAGACTACAGATGAAATCATCAGGGAAGCAGGGCTGCGAGTGACTCCGCAGCGCCGATTGGTGTACGAGACAATGCTGGAACTTCGCCATGCCACCATCGACGACATTTCCACTTTTGTGGCGGGCAAAGATAGCCGGATAAATCTCTCGACGGTGTATCGTATTGTCGAGACATTCTGCAATGCACACTTGCTTACCATGGTGTTTCATCCGTCTACCGGAAAATGTTTATACGACATCACGGTGGCCGAGCATCACCACTTTTTTGACGGGGTGAGGGTGATTGATTTCAGCGACCCGCATCTGAGTGAAATAATAAAGAATTATCTTAAGGCCTCAGGACGCTATTCATCGCTCGATGTCGACAAAATCCAGGTTCAGATAACCGTGGCCGACAAATCGGAGCAGTAAAATTAATGAAAGGGAAGCAGGGCGTATGCAATTTCATTTCTGCATACGCCCTGCTATTGTTGTTTGCACCTATGTAATCAGTCGGTAAGAATCACAGTCACACCGCGTGCAGCTTGAGCACCATACACAAGGGCCTGTTCGATATCGGCTGTCTTCGACGGACCGGATATGAACGTGCCGAAGCCATAGTCGGAATGCTTTCCGTCGGGCATGTCAACCTCTGGGAAGTTGATACGTTCGTAGGCCTGGTGCATATTGCTTACAATGTTGGCTTTTGAAACCAGAATCACCAGGTATTCGGCGCTGAAGCACATGGCGCGCTCCTTCATGGTCTGAGGAATCCATACGCAGCCGTTTTCGGCGCAAGCCACCTCGCCGCGTATCACTCCCACATCGGTGTGGTCGAGGTCCTGCGCCTTTTTCACTGTGTCGGGGTTTAGCTGAGCGTTGATGCCTTCAATGTTGCTGGCTATGATGCTGGCGTTGGGGTAGGCTTTGTGCACCAGTTCGTTAAGGTCGTCGGATGGCTTGGCCTCGATGAGGTGGGCACCGGCGATTGTGGTAGTGGTTTCGATAAACTGGGCTACCGGGTCGTCGTATGTGATAGTCTCGAAGTCAAGGTTAGGCATGTCGTAGGTTTCGCGCGTGTGAGCGCGCAGCCGTTGCAATATTTCGTCTTTGCTGTTCATCACTTTTTGTTTTCGTTGGTTACTAATCCCTTTTTCCAAAGTTCGTGGAACGACGCCTTTGCCATTACCGGCATTGCATGTCCCTCGCACCAAGTGTTTATCTTAATGTTGGTGAGACATTCCGGCAGATGGTTTACCATAGGAGCGCATCGGAGAGCCGAGGTATAAAGGCTTGGATGCTCAAACAATGCAGCCATTCCCTTCGACATGATTTTCTTCATCGGGTCGGCATTGCCGTGGCTGTCGAGTTCCTGGCGCCATTTGTAGATTTGGGTTGAAAGGTCCACTTTCACTGGACATACATTGTCGCACGAGCAGCAGAGCGAACAGGCGGAACAGTTGCCGTAGTGCTCAGCAGGGTTGCGTAGCATACCAAGATTTATGCCGATAGGGCCAGGGATGAAGTATGAGTAGGAATAGCCACCTGAACGGCGATACACTGGGCAGGTGTTCATGCAGGCGCCGCAGCGCATGCATTTCAGAGTTTGCCAGTGGTCGGGGTTGTTTAGGATGCTGCTTCGGCCGTTGTCGACGAGTATAATGTGCATCTCGCCGCCTGGGCGTGGCTTTCGGAAATGCGATGTGTAGACAGTGGTGGCTTGTCCTGTGCCGTGGCGTGCAAGAAGACGCTGGAATACGGCCATCGACTTGTAGTTGGGTACAAGTTTCTCGATGCCCATCGACACGATGTGCAATTTGGGAATTGAAGTCGACATATCGGCATTGCCCTCGTTGGTGCACACCACGATGTCGCCGGTTTCGGCGATGCCGAAGTTAGCACCAGTCATGCCGCAGTCGGCAGTCATGAAGTTGTTTCGCAGGTGGTAACGTGCGCAGCGTGTCAGGTAGGTTGGGTCGCTTAGGTCGTCGGGTACTGGGTCGTCAACACCATATTGGCTGAGTGGGCTCACACCCTTGTTGCTGAAGCATTCGGCCACCTGTTCACGGGTTATATGGATAGCCGGCATCACAATGTGGCTTGGCGCGAGCTTCATTAGCTGGAGGATGCGTTCGCCAAGGTCGGTTTCCACTACGTCGATACCTTGCAGCTCAAGATGCTCGTTCAGATGGCACTCTTCGGTGAGCATAGATTTGCTCTTCACCACTTTCTTCACGTTATGGCTTTGGAGAATGTCGGAAACGATGCTGTTGTATTCAACGGCGTTCGATGCCCAATGAACGATTGCTCCGTTGCGTGTGGCAGCGGCTTCAAACTGCTCGAGATAGTCGGCCAGATGAGTGATGGTGTGTTTCTTTATCTGGCTGGCAGCTTCGCGCAGTTGTTCCCATTCGGGAATTCCTTTTGCCAAGGTGTCGCGCTTGGCTCGCACTCCCCAGAAAGTCTGGTCGTGACGACTTACGCGGTTAGCGTCGGCGTTGAACTGTGCCGCGCGTTTTGAATGGTCGGTACTCATAGTCCGCTTGCTAAAATTTCTACAACGTGAATAAATTTGATGTCGCCATTTCCGTCGAGACGGCTGAACTTGCCTTTGTTTTTGGCTATAATACCTTGCATGTGCATAAGGCACGAAGAGTCGGGACCTGTGATGAATTCGGCTCCGGTGGCAATGTGCCGTTGAATCTTGTCGTGTCCCATGCGTGTTGATACGGCAGTTTCCTCGATGCTGAACATACCGCCGAATCCGCAGCATTCGTCGACGCGCTCCGGTTCGAGAACCGTGATTCCGTCCACCAGTTGCAGTAGGTCCTTGATTTTGTTGAACTGAGGCACGTTGCGTTCTGATGGCGACGACAGTCCCAGCTCGCGAACGCCGTGGCAGCTGTTGTGGAGGCTCACCTTGTGGTTGAATGTGCACCATGGAAGTTGGGTTGGCTTAACCACGTCGTGGATGAATTCCACCACATCCATTGTGCGTTCTGCCGCCTGGCATTCGTGGCCTGCAATGCGCTTGTGGAACAGTCTCACATATGCAGAGCAGCTGGCCGAAGGGGCCACCACATAGTCGTAGGCACTGAAAATATCGTTGTAATGCTCAACGAGTTTCTTCGATTTGCCCTCGAATCCGGCATTTCCCATAGGCTGGCCACAGCACGTTTGGCGCTCGGGATATTCGACGTCGAGTCCAAGTTTCTTGAGCAGCTTGAATGTAGCCACCCCCACGTTGGGGTATAGGGCATCGACGTAGCATGGTACGAATAATCCTACTTTCATTTTTCTTTTAAATCAAGACAGTGTGCCTAACCTGGGTTGGTAGGGCACACCATCCTCATAATATTAATAATGTATTACTTAGTTTGCAGATAGGTTACATGGGTGCGCAGATATTCTTCAACGCCATGCTTGCCGTCGGCACCGCCGATACCGCTCTTCTTCACACCGGCATGGAAGCCTTGGATAGCCTCGAAGTGGAAGCGGTTGATATAGGTTTCGCCGAATTCGAGTTCGCGTACACAGCGAACGGCAGTGTTGAGGTCGTTGGTGAATACCGACGAAGCCAAGCCGTATTCGCAGTCGTTAGCCCAAGCAAGCACCTGGTCGATGTCTTCCCATTCGATAATCGGGAGCACCGGGCCGAATGTCTCTTCGTGGATGATGTCCATGTCCTGACGGCAGTTGTCGAGCAGGGTTGCAGCATAGAAGTAACCCTTGTCGCCAACGCGATGACCACCGCACAGCACCTTTGCGCCTTGAGCGATGGCATTGGCCACCTTGGCTTCAACGCTTTCGAGAGCACGCTTCTCAACCAGCGGACCCATGTCGATATCGTCGGCCGAGAATGGGTCGCCCACCTTCACTGCCTTGAATTTCTCGAGGAGCTTCTGAGTGAGGGCTTCCTTAATGTCCTTGTGTACATATAGGCGTTCGGCGTTGTTGCAAATCTGGCCGTTGTTGCCGATGCGGCTGTCGAGGATAGCCTGGGCAGCGAGGTCAAGGTCGGCATCGGGGAATACGATAACCGGGGCCTTGCCACCGAGCTCGAGCGATACCTTGGTGATGTTGTTGGCAGCGGCTTTCATGATGCTTTCGCCTGCTCCCACCGAGCCGGTGACGCTGACAATGTCGATTTTCGGGCTGCCGGCCAATGCGTTGCCAACAACCGAGCCTTTACCAGTGACTACGTTGAACAGACCTGCCGGAAGACCAACCTTGTCGACAACTTCGGCAAATACGGTGCAGTTTTCGGGAGTAAGCTGGGCTGGCTTGATTACTATCGAGCAACCGGCAATCAGTGCTGCGCCTGCTTTGCGCGCGATGAGGAAGAACGGGAAGTTCCATGGAAGGATTCCGGCCACCACACCGATGGGCTTCTTTGAGAGCAGGATGGTCTCGCCGCGGTTGTCGCTTTGTATGATTTCGCCTTCGATGTGACGTGCAAACGATGCCATATAGTCGAAGTATCCGATTGTGGCATCCACTTCGATAGTGGCCCAAGTGCGGGTCTTGCCCTGCTCGCGCATTATTATTTCGATAAATTCATCGCGACGCTCTTTCACGCCGGCGGCAATTTTCTTGAGGTATTCGCCGCGTTCAACGGCAGGCACTTTCTCCCAAGCCTTTTGTGCTGCCTTTGCTGCGTCGAGGGCTTCTTCAACGTCTTCGATTGTTCCGTTAGGCTGGCGTGAGCACACTTCTTCAGTGGAGGGGTTGAGTACGTCGATCCATTCACCGGAACGGCTTTCTACAAACCGCCCGTTGATGTACATCTTAAGGTCTTTCATTTCTTTTTAGGTATTAAGTTAATAAATTTATTTGTTGTTGCCCTGTTTGTGAAAGGCCGGAGAAGACTTTTATGTGCAATTTCCGACTCATTCACAAAATTAGTGAATTGGATGTGGAAAATATAAATTTTCAGCATATAATTATTGTGAAAAAATGCCATAAAACAATGTGAAATCACACATAATTTATATAGGAGCCGTTGATGGCAGTGGCAAGCGCGCTGAGAGGCTTGGCCGGATGCGTGTGCCGGTGCTGACTCTACATGGCGGCTATACTTTGGGACGATGGAGGCGGCCGGACCTGTGGAAAACCACCGAGGTGAAAAATATTTGAAATTAAGGTTAAAAACATTTGGTTTTTAGGCTATTAGTTGCTAACTTTGCAACGCTTTTCGCTGGATAGTTCAGCCTCGTTATCGCTAATCGGTTGATTGAGTGATGATTGGGGCCGGATTTTACGGCGTAATGAAAATTGAGAAATATCGAATAAGTTAGTATTAATAAAAGCAAAAAAAAGAAACTAAGATGCCTACAATTCAGCAATTAGTAAGAAAAGGCCGAGTAGCTTTGGAAGACAAGAGTAAGTCGCCTGCTTTGGATTCTTGCCCACAGCGCCGTGGCGTGTGTGTGAGAGTGTACACTACTACACCAAAGAAGCCTAACTCTGCAATGCGAAAAGTTGCTCGTGTAAGATTAACAAACGGTAAGGAGGTTAACTCCTATATTCCGGGCGAAGGTCATAACCTGCAGGAACACTCAATCGTGATGGTACGTGGTGGACGTGTAAAGGACCTTCCAGGTGTACGTTATCACATCGTACGCGGCACATTGGATACCGCAGGCGTAAACGGCCGTACACAGCGTCGCTCGAAATATGGAGCAAAACGTCCTAAAGCCGGAGCTGCCAAGAAGAAATAATTCCTTTTCTTAAGAGAGAACAAAACAAAGTACAAAAAACTTAGTTTTTGATTCTATTGGATTGAAATTACGGTTGAGTAAATGGCATAAGAGTATGCCGTTGAAGAATGTAACAGCCAAGCGAACAAAAACGCAATTATTTTAAAGAAAAATGAGAAAGGCTAAGCCAAAAAAACGGGTAGTATTGCCAGATCCCGTGTTCGGTGATGTAAGAGTTTCAAAATTCGTTAATCACCTTATGTATGACGGAAAGAAGAACACCTCATACACAATATTCTATACAGCACTTGAGACTGTAAAGGCAAAGTTGCCAAACGAGGAGAAATCGGCTTTGGAAATTTGGGAAAAAGCACTCGAGAACGTAACTCCTCAGGTGGAAGTTAAATCACGCCGTGTGGGCGGTGCAACTTTCCAGGTGCCGACGGAAATCCGTCCTGACCGTAAAGAGTCAATATCAATGAAAAATCTCATCAACTTCGCTCGCAAACGTGGTGGTAAGACAATGGCCGACAAACTCGCAGCCGAGATTGTTGACGCATACAACCAGCAGGGTGGTGCTTTCAAGCGTAAAGAAGACATGCACCGCATGGCCGAAGCTAACCGCGCATTTGCACATTTCAGATTTTAATTGATAAATAATTCAGACAATGGCTATAAATAAAGACGAACAGCTGAGATTTACCAGAAACATTGGTATTATGGCGCACATCGACGCCGGTAAGACCACTACTTCTGAACGTATCCTTTTCTACACCGGTCTTACTCACAAAATCGGTGAGGTTCACGATGGCGCTGCCACAATGGACTGGATGGAACAGGAACAGGAACGTGGTATTACAATTACTTCTGCTGCAACAACAGCATTCTGGAATTATCGCGACAACAAGTATAAGATAAACCTCATCGACACCCCAGGACACGTCGATTTCACCGTAGAGGTAGAACGTTCGCTGCGTATCCTTGATGGTGCCGTTGCAACATTCTGTGCCGTTGGTGGTGTTGAGCCTCAGTCGGAAACAGTATGGCGTCAGGCCGACAAATACAATGTTCCCCGTATCGGTTACGTGAACAAGATGGACCGTTCGGGTGCCAACTTCTTCGAGGTGGTTCGCCAGCTTAAGGAGGTTCTCGGTGCAAATCCTTGCCCAATCCAAATTCCTATCGGTGCAGAAGAAACCTTCAAGGGTGTAGTTGACCTTATCACTATGAAGGCCCTTTACTGGCACGATGAGACAATGGGCGCAGAGTATTCGGCCGAGGAAATCCCGGCATCGCTTGCCGACGAGGCAGCTGAATGGCGCGACAAAATGCTCGAGAACATTGCAGAGTTCGATGAGGCATTGATGGAAAAATACTTCGACGACCCGTCGACCATCACCGAGGACGAAATCCGCAACGCCATCCGCAACGCAACACTTAAGATGGAAATCGTGCCGATGATCTGCGGTAGCTCGTTCAAGAACAAGGGCGTTCAGTGTCTGCTCGACTCAGTTTGTGCATATCTGCCATCTCCTGAGGACACTCCCGAGGTTGTAGGCCATGCAGTAGGCAACACCGACGAGAAAGTGGCTCGCAAGCCGTTGTTCGAAGAGCCTATGTGTGCACTCGCATTCAAGATTGCCACCGACCCGTATGTAGGCCGTCTGTGCTTCTTCCGCGTATACTCTGGCTCGATTGAAGCCGGCAGCTACGTTCTTAATACCCGTTCGGGCAAGAAAGAACGTATCTCGCGTCTGTTCCAGATGCACTCCAACAAGCAGAACCCTATGGAGGTTATCGGTTGTGGTGACATCGGTGCCGGCGTAGGTTTCAAGGATATCCGTACTGGTGATACCCTTTGCGCCGAAGATGCTCCTATCGTACTCGAATCGATTGACTTCCCCGACCCAGTTATCGGTATCGCTGTTGAGCCAAAGACTCAGAAGGACCTCGACAAGCTTGGCGTAGGTCTGCAGAAACTTGCCGAAGAAGACCCGACATTCCGTGTACAGACCAACGAAGAGACAGGCCAAACCGTTATCAGCGGTATGGGTGAGCTCCACCTCGATATCATTATCGACCGTCTGCGTCGTGAGTTCAAGGT
>JAEDFO010000024.1 GCA_016292745.1 Muribaculaceae bacterium
CTCGGTAAGTGGCGGAACCGAATTCAACGGCTACGTTGACGGCGGAACATACACCGCCGGCACTCAAGCCACCACTTTCACTCCGTCATCTATGGTAACTACCATTGGCTCATCATCAGGTGGCCGTCCATGGTAAAAAATATAATAGTGTAATCAAAGACTTGTTTAATTAGTGTCAGTTCAAGGAGCATTGAGGGCGTGAGTCACAATGTCTCCTTACTTTTTTTACGACAAAGGCGTGCCATGTTGTGGCACGCCTTTCATTTCATAATGAATGTTCTTATCTATTCCTTGGCTGTCGACGAATACACCACTATGCGGTGGCACACCACCTGGGCGCCTTCTTCGGGATTGAGAACGCGCAATTGCAGCGTGTGGACGTCCTGCGGCAGCTGATAGTTCCAATACAGGTCCTGCGTGCGGCTGTAGAACCGCGCCGGAGCATCGATGGTATCGGCAACTTCACCGTCGACAATGGCCTCGATATGTGCCACATACGATTCATCGGCCGAACGGACCTCACCTTTTGCCACTACGGCACATCCGCCGAAGTTAACCGGATTCATCTCTGCCACATCGCCACCGGGAAGCACTGCCGACACTTCAAGCCCATCGAACGACTTCTCGTACCGAACCGGCTCGGGCTTCTGCACTTTGATTGTAACGCTATTGTCGTCAACCTTACCGCCACCTTGCTCAATAACGGCTAAAGCATGTGCAAAACTTTTGTCATACACATCGTTAAGCGACATGTTGGTGTATATGAATTTGCGGTTCTCCACCTGACGCAGATTAGCCATCCACTGTTCCGGAATATTACTGTAGCCCAACATCGTTCCCAGAATACCGGCAGCCGAAGCGGGGTTACAGTCGGAATCCTGTCCGCATCGGGTTGCAATTTCCATAGTCTTTCCGAAATCGGCCTCACCATAGAGCAATCCAATCACAATGTAGGCAGCATTAATCATGGCGTCGATGTTCAGCGGGTCGTTCACACCCTCGGGGCATCCCACTTCATCGGCCCATCGCTTCTGGCATTCGGTCCAGGCATATCGCCAATCGTCGGGACGCTGACGGTGCCACTCAATCACATCGGCAATGCAACGATAGAAATCGCTCTGTTGCGGAATTGTAAGCAAAGCTTCGTCGACAATGCGAGCAACGTCGGTATACACGAAAGCCAACGAATACATTGCCCCCACAAACACGCCTCCATACCAGCCGTTGCCATAGTTCATGATGTGTCCTACGCGGTCCGATATCTCCGATGCCGAGTTTGGCATTGCCGGGCACATCAGTCCGGCATAATCGGCTTCAATCTGGTAGTCGATATCGTCGGCATGCGGGTTGTTGATCCAATGGCCCGACTCAGGCGGCATTATACCGCGCAGAATGTTGTATCGGGCAGCCTGGTTAGCGTGCCACAGCGGATATGGTGCATTGGCAAAAGCCACGGCAAACGAATCGGCAGGAGCATTGATGCCCAGCCGGTCTATGACATCGACAAAAGTGAGGTCCATATACACATCGTCGTACAGACCCGGCGAATTGTCGAACCACCATTCAATTGCCCCATCGTCCCACTTCAGCGGAACACTGTCGGGAATCATCTCGCCGCGCCAGCGGAATTCAGTTGGACCGCCGTAGGTACAGCCTATGGTTTGTCCGGCCCATCCGCCCTTTATTTTGTCGCCAAGGACATCGACGCCGATTGTTACGGTTGAATTGTTGCTGCACGAAGCTGTCAACAGCAATGCTGCAGCCATTAAAATACTTGAACAAAATGCTTTCATGTTATTTTTTAAGATAAAAATTTATCGGAATAGAGTAATAATTGGCAAATATAGCACTTATTACCATCATTTCCTAAGTTTTTTCACCAAAAGAGGTGAGCGACCCACATGTGCCGTCCACCTCTTTCGCTATTTCATATATCGGTTATCAGAAACCGAATGCAAAGTTGTCAACCCAGAGCGTCATGCCCACAGTGCCAACATATGCCGTACCGCAACCCGACGATGCCATCACCAACACGTGGGTTGGAGTTGCGTTGGCGTCGGCCCATCCCTCTTCAATCACAGGGACCATCTTCCCTTTGCTGTTACGGGCATAGTAGGAGTTTTCCTTCGAAATAAGTCCCATATACGATTTGTAGAATGATTGCTTGGTGATGTCGCCATAATGGATGGTCAGCTGATGGCCATTTACCCAATTGCTCACCGTCTTGCCAAAGCGTTCGCGGCCGGTTCCAACGCGCTTGGCGTGCAAGTTGCCATCCTTATCCTCCCAGCGTTGCTGCAACAGCACATACACCTCGGCGTAGTCCTGACCTTGCAAGGTTTTCTTCGAGCCGAAACCACTCGAATAGATTTTATTGCCCTGTGGCACAGTCACCTTATAATCGAACACCAGACAAGTAGGGCGCTTGGTATAAGGGATTCCCATCTCCATCTTTCCGTATGGGTTCTTGGTGCTTTTGATAGGCTCGAACACTTGTCCGAGGAAAATACTGCCCGAGACGAGCACATCCATATTAATCATGCCTAATGCCTTCACATGCTCCAGAATGGTGCACATCTTGGCACAATAGTCGCCGCTGGCACGCTGTTCGCCGTACACGGCGTTGCTGGTCTTTGTCACACCGGCCACCTTGGCAAGCACGTTACTTGTGGCCCATGGCGAGCCGCCCATGTTAGAATATGGTTTAGAGCCTTCGATAGTGGCATTAGGCGCAATCTCGTAGAGAGTACGGGTGTTGCCGCCGATAACCGAAGATTCCTTGATGGTTCGTTTCACCCATTGGTTCATGTTGCCAAAAGCAATATTCTCCAGTGTAATGGCCGACATCGGTCCTACCGCCAGCACGGCGATAGCCGCCATAATAAAAATTCGTCTCATCATCATTAACATTTTTATAAAAGGGTACGACAAAGGTAACCATTATAGTTCGATGTCGGTTATAAAAACATCACAACAACGCCCTATTAGCGACATTTTGAACACTTTTACACCATTTTCGGAACATTTGAGAGCTCAGCACAGTGCAAAAGACAGGAGCGCGCCGGGCACATGGCCTCAACACGCTCCTGAACACTTTATCGCGCTATGTATTTTTATCAGCACACTTTCTCAAGCTTCTTCATCACTGCAAAGATGAATAGGAACGAGAGCACGCAAAGAGTTACGAGTACACCCCAAACTGCGTAGAGCGGAATGTGCCCCCACAACCATGCCGGAATCATTACCAGCTGGTTACCGATGGCTGTAGCGCCAAACCAGCAACCCATCATGAGACCCTTGTATTTCGGAGGTGCCACCTTCGACACGAAGCTGATGCCCATCGGCGAAAGCAGAAGTTCGGCAAATGTGAGTACCAGATAGGTTGATACCAGCCAGTTAGGCGATACACGCTGTGCATCGTCGCCACCGTATACCAAACCATACGATGCCACCATCATTATAACGAAACCGATGCCGGCCACAAGCATACCCAAGCCGATTTTGCGCGGAGCCGACGGCTCTTTGCCTCGGCTGGCAAGCCAACCGAAGATGGCCATCGAAACCGGGGTGAGAGCCACCACAAAGCATGGATTGAACTGCTGGAATATAGGAGCTGCAATTTCAATGCCTTCGGCTGAAATGTTCACGCTCTTATAAGCAAGGAACGCACAAGCCACAACAATAATGGCACTTGCCACAAGGCGACCTTTTGCAGTAGTCGACTGGAAAGCGGCAAACAAGGCGTAGATGATGAAGATTACAGCCACCAGATTGGTTACATCGAACATCATCGACTCAATACCGGCGCTGTGCTGGGCTGTATAGTCGCGGGCAAAATATGTGAGCGTCATACCGTTCTGATGGAACGCCATCCAGAAGAAGATAACCACCGCAAACACCAGGAACAGAGCCACGAGGCGGTCCTTGGTCTCCTTTGGCGAAAGTTCTTCAGCAGGGGCATTGCCGCTGGCCTTGGCAGCCGAACGGCGGTCGGCCACCGACGCATATGTCGAACGAGAGAAGTAATAAATCATGATTGACACAATCAACGAGATGCAAGCCACGCCGAACGCATAGTGGTACGAGTCGGCCACCGACACGCCAAAGTTGTTCTGAGCATAATTCATCACACTGATTGCGGCAGTTGGAGCAAACAGAGCGCCGATGTTGATAGCCATATAGAACAGCGAGAAGGCCGAGTCGCGCTTGGGCTGCATTTCAGGCGAATCGTAGAGATTGCCCACCATTACCTGCAAGTTGCCCTTGAACAGACTGGTGCCTACACTAATCAGCAACAGAGCTACAGCCATGATGCCTACGGCAGCCACACCGGCACCGGCAGGTATCGACAGGCAAAGATAGCCAAGAAACATCACCACAATACCGATGGTTACACACTTGTTGAAGCCAATGCGGTCGGCAATGGCGCCACCAATGATTGGCAGGAAATAGACCATCATCAGGAATGTGGAATAGACGGTTCCCGTAACTCCTTCGCTCCATCCGAAATTGGCCTGAAGGAACAGTGCGAACACTGCAAGCATGGTGTAGTAGCCAAAGCGTTCGCCGGTGTTGGCTAATGCCAACGCATAAAGACCCTTAGGTTGATTGAACATAGAATTGGAATTTTAAACTGTTATTATATTTATACTCAATTATTTACCATTTTCAGCCACTGCTATGCCTGCTGACGGGCCTTGAATGCCAGGGCATACATGCGCATCTGCTTAACCATGGCCAGCAACCCGTTGCTGCGCGTGGGCGACAAATGCTCGCGAAGCCCTATGGCCTCGATAAAGTGCAGGTCCGACTCAAGAATTTCGTCGGGGGTGTGCCCCGAAAGCACTCTGATGAGCAGCGCTATGATGCCTTTCACTATTATGGCATCGCTGTCGGCACTGAAAGTGATGGTGCCATCCGGTTGCTGCTCAGCATTGAGCCACACGCGGCTTTGGCATCCCTCGATAATGTTCTCAGGCACCTTATATTTGGCATCGAGCGGCTCAACTGCATTGCCCAGCTCAATAATATACGAATAGCGGTCCATCCAATCGTCGAAACCGCTGAACTCGTCGATAATCTCTTCCTGTATGTCGTTAATCGATTCCATCTTTTCGTAAAGTTTGTCAAAAGATAGCCAAAAATACTCAAATTTATCTGAATGACCGCCATAATGGCAACTTTTTCTGCTATCGACATGTAATAAAACTCGTTAAAGCCCGACTAACATAATTGAAATATCGTTACTTTTGCACATTGCAGATAGTAAGACAACAATAATAATTCACAATAAAACACTGATAATCATGACTAAATCATTCAGAAAAGTGCTGATGGCCCTGTTCATGCTGGTGGCCATAAGTGCCTCGGCTCAGATGATTCCACAATTGTCCGACCCTCTGGCCCGCACAGGAAAATTGCCTAACGGCCTTTCATACTACATCCGTCACAACGAATTTCCAAAGGGACAAGCCGACTTCCACATTGCCCAAAAGGTTGGCGCCGTACAGGAAAACGAAGAGCAGAACGGCCTTGCCCACTTCCTGGAGCATATGTGCTTCAACGGTACCAAGAACTTCCCCGACAAGAAACTCCTCACTTGGCTCGAGAGCATCGGTGTGAAGTTCGGATATAACCTCAATGCCCACACAGGCACCGACGAAACAGTATACGATATAACCAACGTGCCGGTGGCTCGCGAATCGGTGGTCGATTCGTGCCTGCTCATCCTTCACGACTGGGCCGACGCCCTCACCCTTGCCGATGAGGAAATAAACAAGGAACGTGGCGTTATCCACGAGGAATGGCGTATGGGCTACGGTGCCATCTCGCGCATCCTGCGCCGTCACGCTCCGGAACTTTATCCTAACACTCCTTACGCCACTCACGACGTTATCGGCAGCATGGATGTTATCGACAACTTCGCGCCACAGGTGCTCCGCGACTACTACGAAAAATGGTATCGCCCCGACTTGCAAGGCATCATCGTGGTTGGCGACATCGATGTTGACCAGGTGGAGAAGAAAATCGTCAACCTGTTTGCTCCCATCAAGATGCCGCAGAACCCGGCCGAATTCACCTATACCCAGGTGGCCGACAATGCCGAACCTATTGTAATCAGCGACAAGGATGCTGAAATGCCTGCCAACATCCTGTTCATTGCACAGAAATACGACTTCCTTCCTCGTGAGATGCGCAACACCGATGCCGGGCTGATGATGGAATATATGAACGCTGTGGTGCAATCGGTTATGAACGAACGTTTCACCGACATAACCCTGAAGCCTAACGCTCCATTTGCCGGATGCAACCTCGGCATGGACTCTTATCTGTATGCCAGCACCAAGGGCGCTGCTCTTATCCAGGCTTACGTTAACGACAAAGGTGCCGAAGCTGCCCTCAATGCTATTCTCACCGAAGTCAAGCGCGCCAAGGACTTTGGCTTCACCCAGTCGGAGTTTGAACGCGCCCGCGATGAATATCTGAGTCTCCTCGAAAAGGCTTACAACAATCGCACTTCCGACAAAAACGACGTGTATGCCCAGCGCTACATCCGCAACTTCATACAAGCCTCTCCCGTAGCTCCAATAGAATATGAATACGAGAAAATGAAGGCTGTGATTCCGATGCTGCCGCTCGAAGCCGTAAACCAATACGTCAGCGAGGTACTGTCGGCCGACCCACAGAATCCTAAAGGTCCACTGGGCAAGAATCTGGTAGTAATGGCAATGACTCCTGAAAAGGAAGGCATTGTAGTGCCCACAGTCGAGCAGCTCAACGCTGTTATTGCTGCCGTTAATGCTGCCACCATCGAAGCTCCGAAAGATGATGCCGTTAAGGAACCTCTGATGAGCGAACTTCCCAAGCCTGGCAAAATAGTGAAGACCGAAACCAACGATGCTCTCGGGTTCACAACACTCACCCTATCAAACGGTGTGAAAGTGGCTTTGAAGCCTACCGATTTCAAGGAAAACGAAATCGTGCTGAAAGCCGTCAGCGACGGTGGTGCTTCGCTCTATCCGGCTGCCGATTATGCCAACACCATCCTCGCAACCGATATGATTGGCTCTACCGGTCTGGGCAAGTTCTCCACCACCCAACTGTCGAAAATTCTCGCCGGCAAGCAGGCCTCAATTTCTATGAGCATTACCGGTTACGACGAATCGGTTAACGGCAAATCCACATCGAAGGACCTTGAGACAATGATGCAGCTCCTTTACCTCAACTTCACTCAGCCTCGCGAGAACGAAGAAGAATGGAACAATATCAAGAACCTCTACTCATCGCAGCTCGAAAACTACGGACGCAACCCACAGGTGGCTTTCAGCGACTCACTTAACCGCAACCTGTACTCGTTCCACCCAAAGGCAATGATTGAAAGCAAGGAGATGATTGACCAGACCAGCTTCAAGCGCATGCTCGAAATCTACAAGGAACGATTCGGCAATGCCGCCGACTTCAACTTCGTAATCGTGGGCAGCTTCGATATGGAGCAGATGAAACAATATGTGGCTCAATATATCGGCTCGCTCCCAGCCAACAAGAATGCCAAGAAGGAAACTGCTGCCAACGACGGCAAGCAGATTGCAAAGGGCAAGGTTGAGAAGCGCATTGTAATCCCAAGCGAAAGCAAGCAGGCTATGCTGGCTCTCATATGGAGTGCCAACATTAAATACAACCTCGAGAACCGTCTGATGACAAGCGTTGCCGGTCAGTTGATGGCCAACGAACTGCTTAACAGTGTTCGCGAGGACGAAGGCGCTGCCTACAGCCCTTATGCCAGCGGTTCAATGCGCCACAACTATGCCGACATGGCCCTCATTCAAACAGTGTTCGGCCTTAACCCCGACAAAAACGAAAAGAGCATTGCCCTGTCAATCAACAGCCTCGAGAAACTCGCCAAGAACATCCCGACCGAGGAACTCAACAAAATCAAGGAATTCATGCTCAAGAAAGCCGACGAAGATGCACGAGAAAACAGCTATTGGGCCAACACAATTGCAGAATATGCTGCCGAAGGCATCGACCTCCACTCATCTTTCAAACAGGCAGTGTCGAGCCTCACTACAGAGCAGATGCAGCAATTCATAGCACAGCTCATCGGCCAAGGCAATCGATTCCAGTTCCTGATGATGCCGGAATAAACCGCGACCATCACTATTATTAAGGCTGAGGCTCATCGCTACGAAAGGCGATGGGCCTCTGTCGCATTTTTTGCAATTTCCAAAGTCATTTTTTGCAGCTTTTTCACTACCTTTATGACAGAATAAATCAAAATACCAAACGAATATGAAATCATTGCTTATAATCCCAGTTGTGCTTTGCATAACTGCACTTTCGGGCAACGTCACCGCCAATGCCCAGGAAAAGAACTCTAACAAGGTGTTTCATGGCAAGGCTGCCGCCTACTACGAAAACCAAGCCACTCGCATGTATCAACTTGCCGACGAGGCTCTCGACCGATTCGTTCCCGAAATCGGCGCGCCAATTGAACGCCGCCTGGCTCTGGGCAACCTCGATATGCTGCTTCACGATACCAGTCTCGACTACTGCGACGCCATGAGGAACTTCATCAGCACCCGACTCACCAAACTCATTGCCGAACTCGACACCAAAGCCCCTAAAAAAGGTGAAATCCTTAAAGTATACAACGACGCGTTCATTGCACGCACCCCAAAAGCCACAATCGCATTCGACTTGTCGCGATGCTTCTGCCTTGAGCAGCACGTTATCCCCGACTCTATCATCGACGCCATCGTGGCTCACTGCGACATTCTGTTCATATCCCACAATCATCGCGACCATGCCGACGCATATGTGGCTGAGCAATTCCTTAAGGCTGGCAAAAAGGTGATTGCACCCACCAACTGGCAGCCCGACGACCAGCGCATATCACATCTGCGTCCCGAAGGCAAGCACTCACAGACAATTGCCCTGCCCGAAGGCCGTTCAATCGATGTTATCACATATCCGGGAAACCAAAGCGACCTGATGAACAACATCTACATAGTTACCACCCAGGATGGAAAGACATTTGCCCACGTGGGCGACCAGTATAACCGTGAGGACCTGAAATGGATTGCAAACATACGCAACGAAATTCCACGCCCCGACGTATTGACAGTGAACTGCTGGACTTATAACCTCGACGACTTGTGTGCCGGCATCAATGCACGCCTGGTGGTTACAGGCCACGAAGACGAGATGAGCCACACAGTCGACCATCGCGAGGCGTTCTGGCTCACTTTCGAGAAATTCGCAAACCTCGCCTATCCATACCTCGTAATGGGATGGGGAGAATGGTACCGGCTGAAATAACACTGCCGATAACGCAACTCATTGTGAGGCTCAACACCGAAATTGGTGAGGAAACTACATATTTCAGCGAAAAAAACGTTAGGAAATTAATATTTGCCTGTTTTTCAAGCATTTTTCGTGATTTCACGCACAAAAATTCTGAGGAGGGGATGAATTTCAGAGGAACGATTTGAAGAGGGCAATGTAGCGCTGAGCAATGGCGTCGGCCGAGAATCGTTCGGCTATGCTCTGGTGAAGCATTTCGCGGCTGAGCGGCAATTGTGATGCCCACACTATTCCGTCGGCAACCGACTCCGGGTTGAGATACTGAGCTATGTATCCGGAGCGCAAGTGTTCCACCACATCGGCCTGTCCGCTGTTGCCGAATGTCACGGGGACACAGCCTGCAGCTGCGCCTTCGATAAGCGTGCCACCAAGGGTCTCGTAGAGCGACGTCGATACTACGATATCGGCCGCCTGATATATTCTGGCAATGGCTTCCTCGCCATTGATAGGGCCAAGATACGAATGCGACACGGCAATGCGGTCGATGAGTGAGCGATCCTTTATGTTGCCGTATAGCACCATGTGTATCCGTTCGGCCTCGGGGCGCTTAGCCAGTGCCTCAGTAGCCTTGATTAGAATATCAAACCCCTTAATAGGGTCGTCGAGGCGAGCAGCGCCCATCACCGCCACAATCTTGTCGGCGGGAAATGCAGGATGTCCGTTTCGACGCTTGCACGAGAACCTCTCGATGGGGAATGCATTAGGCACCACATGGACATATCGGTTCTGCAGCAAGGCACTTTCGCTGCAACGCGATGCCAACCAATGACTTACGGCCACAAAGTGGATGTTGCGGTATTTTGAATACAGAGAGCGCTTGATGTCGAAAATTTCGTGCGACAGGTCGTGATTGCTGCCCGATTGCAACTGCGGGCAGAATCCGCAACTGTTGCGATAGGCCTGGCACTCCATTGCATGATGGCAAATACCGGTGAGCTGCCACATGTCGTGCATAATCCACACCACAGGCTTGCCCGTACTGCAAATCTTGTCGATACAATCGAGCGAAAGGGCCCCCTGGTTAATCCAGTTGAGATAAATCACATCGGCATTCACCACATCGGGGTGATTTGAGAGGTCGAAACCTGTTCGGGCTGTCGACACCTTGAACAGATTCTTGCGCGAGAAACCGTTTCGGGCAAAAATCTCGGCACGCTCGGCCAAGAAAAAGAATCGGCCTTTCAGATTATTGCCATACTCCTCGATTTCGTCGCCATGAGGCTGCGAAGCGCGCATGACGAGCATCTTGGCATCCACTCCGGCACGGCGCAAGGCATACAGCAGCCGGCGTGCCACCACAGCAGCACCGCCAACGCTATCGCTCTTGTTGATTATCACCACCTTCATAGCAGCCAATGCTTAATGTATATCAATTGCAACCGCCACAGCCACCACAGCCGCCATCGTTGCTTCCGCAACCACTGCAGCCACCGCAACCACGCTTTGGATGCAGTTCCTGTTCGGTGGCAGGGCGCACTGTCTTCACCTTTCCGGTGAACTTGATGGTCTGTCCGGCCAGAGGATGGTTGAAATCCATCTTCACCTTCTTTGGGCCTACCTCAAGCACTTCACCGGCCACACGATGACCGTCGGCAGTGAGCATCTCGATGGTGTTGCCCACCTTGACGCGCTCATCGTCGAATTCGCCGTCAACCTCAAACAGTTCGCGGCGGAATTCCATAATCATTTCCTCCATCACCGGGCCAAAAGCCTGCTCGGGCGAGAGAGTGAAATCGAAAGCGTCGCCAGCAGAAAGGCCCATAATGCCATTCTTGAAACCTTCGAGCATACCGGGGTCCATACCAAACACAAACCGGTCGGGTTGCTCGGTTGTGAAGCTATACATGAGTTCGTTGCGGCCATCGCCAACTTCGAAAAGGTCGTAAATGAGTTCTACGTACTTACCTTCGCTAATTTTATCCATATCGTAATTTAAATCAATTTATTATCGTTTAGTTGCAAAATATATGGTGCACACACCGAATGTGAGCGGAGTGAACGAGCATTCGTCGAACCCGGCACTGCGCATAAGCTCAAGCATATCGTTGCCCTGCGCCACAGCGGCAATGCTTTCGGGCAAATAGGTGTAGGCACGCGGGTCGTTGGAAATACCGCGACCCACAAACGGAATAATCCGGCGAGTATAGAAATTATATAGCGGCTGCACCAGCCGGTTTGTAGGAGTTGAGAGTTCTATCACACAAAGACGTCCTCCCGGGGCAAGCACGCGATGCATCTCGGCATACCCTCGATCGAGGTGCTCGAAGTTACGCACACCGTAAGCCACGGTGATGGCATCAAACGAATTGTCGGCAAACCGCAAGTTGAGGCAGTCGCCACGTTCGAAAGTCACCTCATCAGCCACACCAGCCTTTAGCGCTTTCTGTTGGGCAATGGCAATCATTCCCTGCGACAGGTCAACCCCGATTATGCTTTGTGGCTTCAGTTTTCGGCGGAGCAGCAGCGCCAGGTCGCCGGTACCGGTGGCAATGTCGAGAATGCGCTTCGGGGCGCTCTTGGCGAGCATTCTCACCGCCTTTGCCCGCCACAACTTATCGATGCCGAATGTCATGGCACGGTTCATGAAGTCGTAGGCTGGAGCAATCGAGTCGAACATCTGCTCCACCTGCGCCGTCTTGCTGTCGGTATCGTTGTACGGGTTAATTTTCTCAGCACCACATTCCATTGCTTGCTATTTTTCGGCAAAATTACACAGAAACGCATGCATGACAAAATCTGCGGCCCATTTTTTATCGCCGCAACCGTCCCGGAAAATGTGAAGGCGAGGGATTTCGGGCAACGATATTTTGCCGATTGGCGGTATTGGTGTAACTTTGCGGCATGATTAGCGAGTTTATATCTCAATTTGCCGACCTGGTGTGCGGCTATCCCTTGTTTATATTACTTATCGGAGGCGGAGCTTTTCTGTTCTGCTATTCAGGTGCCATATCGTTGCGACACTTCCACGATGGCATAATGGCGCTGGTTAAGCGGAGCAGCAACAACGGCAAAGGACAGATAAGCCCTTTCCAGGCACTGATGAGCGAGATATCGTCGACAGTGGGCATGGGAAACATTGCCGGAGTGGCAGTGGCACTAACCATGGGAGGTGCCGGCGCCATCTTCTGGATGTGGGTTAGCGCCGTTGTGGGCATGGCCACAAAGTTTTTCGAGGGAACGCTCGCTGTGATGTACAAGGGGAAGGACAACCGAGGCGAGGTGCAAGGCGGGCCAATGTATGTCATGATGGCTACACTTGGGCGCTACGGCCGTCCGATGGCCCTGTTCTTTGCTTGCTTTGCACTCATCGGCACGCTCTGCTTCATGCAAGCCAACCAGCTTGTGGAGGCATTCACCACCGTGGTCACCGACCCGCTGGGCATCGAGAACACCCTCACGCTGCGGTTTGTCATGGGAACCGTGATATGCGCGCTGGTGGGCTTCGTTATTCTCGGCGGCATTGAGCGCATATCGAAGATAGCATCGAAAATAGTGCCAATGATGGTATCGCTCTACTTTATTCTGGTGCTCATTATCTGCATACTGCATTTTGCTGACCTTCCGGCAGCCTTTGCCTCGATATTCCGGCAGGCATTCAGCCTTGAGGCCGGTGTGGGCGGCCTTGTAGGCACTGCTGTAATCGGCGCACGCCGCGCTGCCTACATCAACGAGGCTGGTGTGGGAACAGCATCGCTTATGCACGGAGCATCGCGCAACCCCTATCCTGTGAAGGAAGGACTTGTGGCAATGCTCGGTCCCGCCATCGACTCGGGGCTGGTGTGCACCCTCACTGCGCTGCCCATCCTGCTTTCGGGCGACTATCTGCACTCGGAGGGAATCAAGGGCGTACACATAGCGCTCAGCTCGTTCGGCAAGTTGCTGCCCGGCTGTGGCGAGGTGCTTCTGCTGGTGATTGTGATGTTCTTTGCATTCTCCACCATGTTCTCGTATTCGTACTACGGGCTTAAGTGCACCAACTTCCTGTTTGGCGCGCAGAACACCCGCTACTACAACTATTTTTACCTGGCCATGATAATCGTGGCAGCTATGGTGCCACTGAGCACTGCCGTGAGCGTTATGGACATCTCGTTTGCCTTCATGGCATTGCCCAACATGATAATGCTCCTGGTGCTAGCACCACGTGTGAAGCGTGCAGCCACAGAATACTTTGCGAGCCGGAAACCGACGGCTGGCAAGGAGTAACCGCATTTGATATCGCAAATTTTTCATTACCTTTGTAAAGTTATCGGCTCTGGCAGCCACAAACAATAACGCAGCAATATGGGAGACTCGAATTTCATTGACTATGTGAAGATTATGTGCCGCTCGGGCAAGGGCGGCGCCGGCTCACGCCATTTTTATCGCGCGAAATACATACCCAAGGGAGGTCCTGACGGCGGCGACGGCGGCCGGGGCGGACACATCATACTACGCGCTAACCGCAACCTGTGGACACTCCTGCACTTGAAATACATGCGCCACGTGTTTGCCGGCAACGGTGCACCAGGCACCGGCGGACGCAGTTTCGGCAAGGACGGTGAGGACCGCACCATCGAGGTGCCGGTGGGCACTGCAGTGTTCGATGCCGAAACCGGTAAGTTCCTGTGCGAGGTAACCGAGCATGGACAGGAAATCAAGCTGCTGAAAGGCGGCCGTGGCGGTCTGGGCAACTGGCACTTCAAGTCGGCCACCAACCAGACTCCGCGTTACGCCCAGCCCGGCGAACCGGCCATCGAGAAAACCGTTATCCTGGAACTCAAGCTGCTTGCCGATGTAGGTCTGGTGGGATTCCCCAACGCCGGAAAATCGACATTACTGTCGTCGATATCGGCTGCACGCCCAAAAATAGCCGACTATCCGTTCACCACGCTCGAACCGAATCTCGGCATCGTCGACTACCGCAACGGGCTGTCGTTCGTTATGGCCGATATCCCTGGAATCATTGAGGGTGCCAGCGAAGGAAAAGGCCTTGGACTGCGATTCCTGCGCCACATCGAGCGCAATGCGGTGCTGCTGTTCATGATTCCCGCCGATGCCGACGACATCCGCCGCGAATATGCCATTCTGCTCAACGAGCTCAACACCTTCAACCCCGACCTGGCCGACAAGCCACGAGTGCTCGCCATCACCAAATGCGATATGCTCGACGACGAGCTCATCGAGGAGATGCGCCAGCACCTACCCGACGACCTTCCTGCTGTGTTCATCTCGTCGGTGTCCGGAACAGGCCTCACCGAGCTGAAAGACCTGCTGTGGCGTACCATCAACGACGAGAACAACCGCATCCCGGCTACCCTTACCCATCGCGACCTCGACATACGTCACCGCGAAGCCGACGAGGACAACTTCATATTTGAAAACGAGCCCACCGACGACGATGAAGGCATAATGCTCGACGAGGACGAAGAGTGGGACGACGAATATTGGGAAGAGGACCATCGTGATGACGATTAACCGGCCACAACTTCCCTTTCACCCTTCATGGCTCGTTACAGCCGAACTTGGGCGCAACCCTGATGCCGCCGATAACTACGATGGCGCATCGGTGTGCCGCTACACTGGCGACACCACAGCCCACACCACAGCAAATATGTCGGCACTGATGGCCGAAACCCGGCTCGATACCGTTGTACAGCCGCGTCAGCGCCACACCAACCATGTGGCCATCGTCGACGCTGGCAACTGCCAGGAGGCATTCGACGGAATCGATGCCGTGGTGACATCAACGCCCGGAATACTTATCGGCATCAACACCGCCGACTGTGTGCCCATACTGCTATGCGACGTGAGCCGACGCATAATAGGCGCCGTGCATGCCGGATGGCGCGGCACAGCAGCCCGCATTGTCGACACCGCCATCGATGCAATGCTAAGCCTCGGCGCCAATCGCCCCGACATAGTGGCATATATAGGAGCTGCCATATGCGGACACTGCTACGAAGTGGGAAGCGAGGTGGTCGACGCCATCGCCAATGCATCAGTGCCAACATCACAGTTCCTTGTAACCGATACCAGATGGAGCAAGCCCCACGTCGACCTCAAAGCCGCCAATCGTGCCATTCTGGAGCAAAACGGCATCGAACCGGCAAGGATTGCCATATCTTCGGTGTGTACCCTCACCACACCGTCGTGCTATTCGGCCCGTCGCCAAGGCATCGACTCTGGACGCAACTTCACCGCTATCGGTATGCGAAAATAACACCTGAAAACACCCGATTAACAGCGAAAACCGCCACAACCCCACCCCTTCCACCGACAATCAGCCGGTGTTACCGATTCTTTACACTTGCGAAACGAAACTCCAGAACATTGTGTTTGCTGGTATGGATGTCGTAGGCACTGATGCCAACAAAATCTACGATGATGTTCTGTACGATGCAGCCGGCCGGGCATCAATAGTGGAAGCTTGAGCCACCGAGGAATTCGCGCAGGAGCGATGTCGACGGTATCTGACGCTCGCTGATTGGAAGGAAATAGTCGAGGAATGTACGCAGACGCTGAGCCTCGGCATATTCAGGCACATCGCGCGGCACTTTCTTCAAAATCGGCTCGGCATACTCCTTCATAACGCCCAATTCGAAAATCAGCGACGAATTGAAGGTGGCATCGGCATTTTCCTGGAAAGGGAAAATCCATTTGTCCTCGCCGGCGCCAACACTTTGCCACCGTGCAATGGTGTCGCGGGCGCTCACGCCACGGTATTTATGGTCGCGGATAATTCGACGCAGAAGGCGGTTGTCGCGCGTAGGGATCCAGTTATGATCGTCAATCGAGAGAGTGGTAAGTGCCGAAATATACAGCTTAAACTTCTGGTTGTCGGGCACTTGGCGAGTAAGCTCCGGATTAAGGCCATGTATTCCTTCGATAAGCAGCACATCGTTTTCGTCGAGCTTCATCACATCGCCTTTATACACTCGTTTGCCCTGCTCGAAGTCGTAGGTAGGCATCTTCACCTCTCCGCCGGCAAGCAAGGTGTTGAGGTCGGCATTGAACTGCTCAAGGTCGAGAGCATATAGCGACTCGTAGTCGTACTCGCCATTTTCGTCGAGCGGAGTGTCCTCGCGGTTAACGAAGTAGTTGTCGAGCGAAATCATCTTCGGACGTATGAAGTGAGTCATCAACTGGATGGCCAAGCGCTTTGTCGAGGTGGTCTTACCCGACGACGATGGGCCGGAGATGAGCACAATGCGCGCCTCACCGCGCTTGTGCCGCTCGGCAATCTGATATGCAATGCGGCTGAACACCTTCGAGTGAAGCGCCTCGGCCACATTGATGAGCATCGAGGTCTGGTTTGACTGCACTGCCTTGTTGAGGCTACCTACATCGTCGATGCCAAGAATTTCATTGAATTCGGTGTGCTCGGCAAACGCCTCAAACATCTTTTCCTGAGGCACAGGCCGCTCGGCAGCGTTAGGCTCGGTTTTCGAACGGCCCAGCAGAATCATGCCGTCGTGGTCGGGCACGAGGTCGAAATATTTAATGTATCCGGTCGACGGAGCCAAAGCACTGTAATAGCTGTCGGCAATATCGCCCAGAGTGTAATAAACGGTGTAGAGTTCCTGCGAAGTTTCCAGCAGAGCCACCTTGTCGGCAAGACCTTGCTGGCGGAACATCTCCACAACATCCTTTGTGAGACGTTCGTGGCGCACAAACGGAAGGTCGGCATCCACTATGGCCTGCATCTCGGCCTTGAGTGTATCAATAACCTCGGGAGTGATTTCGAGGCCGTAGATACGGCAGAAATAACCTTTGGAAATCGAATGCTCGATGCGCAGACGCATTCCCGGATAGAACTTGGCAAGCGCCTTATACAGAATCATGCAAAGCGAGCGGATATACACCCGGTTGCCCGAGGGATGAGAGGCATCGATAAACTCCACATGCTTGGGCGAGTAAATACGGAATGAGAGGCCCTCAGTCTTGTAATTCACGTGGGCACAGATAGGTGTGATGGCTATTTTGTCCTTCACTGCATTATAGACGTCGAACAGTGTGTCGCCGCCATTGATATCGACGTATGAGTCGATATTCTTGCAATATACCTTTAGCGATTGTTCCATTACCAAATAATCATTTTAATATGCACCTCAAAATAACACAAAAAAAATGTTGTACAAATTGAAATGGCTTGTAATTTTTGTTTATTTTTGTAACAGTTTTGTAATAACCGACAAAACGGCTAAATAAACCTACATTTAAACTACCGATTGAGCAGATGGACTACTCACTATTGGATTTTCTCACATTGTTAGGTGCCGTAGGCATGTTTCTCTACGGCATGAAAGTGATGAGTGAAGGCTTGCAGAAAATAGCAGGCGACCGAATGCGCAGCATTCTCTCAACCATGACCAGAAACCGTTTTGCCGGAGTGCTGACGGGTATACTCATAACCGCATTGATACAGAGTTCGTCGGCATCGACAGTGATGGTAGTGAGCTTCGTTAATGCCGGTCTTATGACACTTGCCGAGTCAATGGCAGTGATAATGGGTGCCAACATCGGTACCACCGCCACCGCCTGGATTATATCGATATTCGGATTCAAGGTCAACATATACGCCCTTGCAGTACCCATCATAGGCATCGCCGTGCCGATGCTGTTTATGCAGAAGAACAAGTGGAAGTCGACTGGCGAATTCCTCATAGGCTTCTCGGTGCTGTTCCTTGGCCTGCAATATATCAGTTCTTCGGTGCCCGACCTACAATCGGACCCCGAGATATTCGCCTTCCTGCAGTCGTACACCCAGAAAGGATTCCTTTCTGTGCTCATCTTCATCATGGCCGGTTTGCTGATAACCATGGTAATCCAGAGCTCGGCAGCCACATTCGCCATAGTGATGATTATGTGTAGCAAGGGTTGGATACCATTCTCAATGGGCTGTGCCATCGTGCTGGGCAGCAACATCGGAACCACCATCACCCCTATCCTGGCATCGCTCAGCGGTAACGTGGCTGCCAAGAAGGCCGCCCTGGGACACCTGCTCTTCAACGTTTTCGGAACCATATGGACCGTCGCGGTGTTCTATCCCTTTGTTGACCTCAACGTATGGATAACCGAGGCCCTCGGCCAAGGCAACCCCACCCAGCTGATGGACTATGCCTCGCAGCTGCAGGCACAGCATCCCGAGATTTACCAAAGCATAATCGACGGTGGCAGCACCAACGGCATCCCGGCCGCAATCCAGTTTGTCAAACTTCAGTTTGCCGTGTCGTTCGGCCTTTCGATATTCCACACCATGTTTAATATGGTTAACCTCACCGTAATGATTTGGTTCACCAAGACATATGTGCGCATCTGCAACTTCCTCATCAAGTCGAAAAGCAAGGAAGAAACCGAATTCCAGCTGCAATACATCTCGGGCGGTATGCTCAGCGCCTCAGAACTTAACATCACCCAGGCCGAACGCGAAATTGCCCTTTATGGCGAGCGCGTGAACCGAATGTGGAACATGGTACACGATCTTATCCACATGAAGCCCAACACCGAGGAATTCAACCATCTGTATAGCCGAATAGAAAAATACGAGGAGATTTCCGACCGTATGGAAATCGAGATTGCCAACTACCTTAACCGTGTGTCAGGCGGACGCCTGAGCTACGAAGGAAAGCTACGTATTTCTGCTTTGCTGAACATAGTAACCGAAATTGAAAGCATTGCCGACAGTTGCTACAACATTGCCAAGACCATCATCCGCAAAGAAGAGGCCCATATTTCGTTTACCGACTCAATTTACACCAACATCGACACCATGTCGCAATACGTCAACGAGGCGCTTGCCAACATGCTATATCTGCTGGGCAACATCGAAGAGGTGCACGAACCCGACCTGATAAAGAACTTCAACAAGGAGCGCGAAATCAACAATTACCGAAACATTCTGCGCAGCCAGAACATCGAAAGCATCAACAACAAGGAATACGAATACCAGGCCGGCATTTTCTATATGGACATCATTTGCGAAGCTGAGAAACTTGGCGACTACGTTATCAATGTGGTTGAAGGCATCGAGCACCAAATGCGCCGCCGCGCCGGCGAGCAGCCCATCGTGGTGCACGAATAGCGCTCTTTATCGCCACAAAAAGCATCGAAACATACAACAGATTACAGGGCATCGTCTATGGTAGCCATAGACGATGCCTCATACTATGATTTTTGCCTGAAGGAATTGCTCGTTTTTGCAAAATATTTGCATCTATACATTTGGAGAACTGAAAATAATTGGTAATTTTACTGCAAAATTCAATAACATAGAAACTGTTTTATAAACTCTATTAAAGTATGGAAAATCTTAAAGGAACAAAGACTGAGAAAAATCTTCAGGAAGCATTTGCAGGCGAATCGCAAGCCCACGCAAAATATCAATACTATGCCAGCAAGGCAAAGAAAGACGGCTATGTACAGATTTCTGAGATATTTGCCGAAACAGCCCGCAACGAGAAAGAACATGCAAAAATCTGGTTCAAGCTTCTCCATGGCGGTGATGTTCCGGGCACTACCGACAACCTTGTGGATGCTGCCAACGGCGAAAACTACGAATGGACCGACATGTATGCCCGCTTTGCTGCCGAGGCTCGCGAAGAAGGCTTCAACACTATCGCTGCCCTGTTTGACCTGGTAGGCAAAATCGAGGCTGAGCACGAAGCCCGCTATCGCAAGCTTCTGGCCAACATTCAAGGCGAACTGGTATTCTCGCGCGACGGCGACATGATGTGGCAGTGCATCAACTGCGGCCACATTGTAATCGGCAAGAAGGCTCCTGAGCTCTGCCCAGTGTGCAAGCACCCGAAGTCGTTCTTCCAAATCAAGCCTGAGAACTATTAATCGACATCATTTGTCAATTATCATCGGAGTGTGCCTGACAGTAGTTCGGCACACTTTTTTTGTGCTTCTCTATAAAATGGTGCTTTACAAGCCCCGCACCGAGCGAAAAATGAAGGCACGCTATTGTCGGAATTGCTTCTTTGTTGTAATTTAGTGCCGTAGATAACATAGCATAGACAATGAAATCGTTACAGATATCTCTCATAATCATGCTCATGCTGGCAATGGGCGGATGCTCGTCGGCCCGCAAGAGCGACTCACCGAAACCGGCGGCCGACACAGCCACTGTTGCCGCTTCAATTGCTTTCAATGCCGACAGTGCCTATGCCTATACAGCCTCGCAATGCGCTTTCGGGCCGCGTGTGCCCAACACCGAGGCTCACCGCCTTTGCGGCGACTATCTGGCCGCTCACTTGGCACGCTTCGGCAGGCTCACCGAGCAGCGCGCCACCCTAACCGCCTTCGACGGAACTGTGCTCAATGCACGCAACATAATTTGCGAAATCAATCCCGACTCGGCGCGCCGCATACTGCTGCTGGCTCATTGGGACTGCCGGCCGTGGGCCGACAACGACCCAATCGAATCGAACAGGCGCCGACCGGTGCCCGGTGCCAACGACGGTGCCAGCGGTGTGGCTGTGCTGATGGAGCTGGCGCGAATGTTTGCCCAGCAGCCACCACGCGTAGGTGTCGACATTCTGCTGGTCGATGCCGAGGACTGGGGACAAAGCAACGCCGGCGACGACGACCGGTCGTGGGCCCTTGGCACTCAATACTGGTGCCGCCACAAGCACCGCCCCGACTATCAGCCCATGTTCGGAATACTGCTCGACATGGTGGGCACACGCAACGCACGGTTCCCTCACGAATACTTCTCGGCATACCATGCCCCGCAGATTCTTGAAATTGTGTGGGACGAGGCTCGCAAAGCCGGCTATGGCGACTTCTTCGTTAACCGCAACGCCATCGGTGTTACCGACGACCACATCTACATCAACGAGGCAGGAATACCGTGTATCGACATCATCGACCTTGGCGACGGCACTTCGTTCTTCGACGGATGGCACACCACAGCCGACGACATCAACGCGATTTCGGCCGAAACGCTCGAGGCAGTGGGCAGCACTGTGGCAAAGGTGATTTACCGCTTCTGAGCAGGCCATACGATGCGATTATTGGCGCTATTATTTGGTTGGCTCAAGCAAACAAATTATTTTTGTGTAAATTAGAACAAATACCATAGTATGAGGACAAAATACAAACGCATATTGCTCAAGCTCAGCGGAGAGTCGCTGATGGGCGAGCAAGGCTACGGCATCGACGCCAAGCGTCTGGGCGAATATGCCGAGCAAATAAAGGAAATAGCCTCTTCGGGAGTGCAGGTGGCAATAGTGATTGGCGGCGGCAACATTTTCCGCGGCCTTTCGGGCATGAGCAAAGGTGTCGACCGCGTGAAAGGCGACCAGATGGGCATGCTCGCCACCGTAATCAACTCGCTGGGGCTCAGCTCGGCGCTCGAGTCGATTGGTCAGCCGGCTCAAGTGTTTACCGCCATCAACATGTTCCCCATCGGCGAGCACTACAGCAAATGGAAAGCCATCGAGGCACTAAACGCCGGCAAGGTGGCCATCATGTCGTGCGGCACCGGCAACCCATTCTTTACCACCGACACCGGCTCGGCACTTCGTGGCATTGAAGTGGAAGCCGAAGTGATGCTCAAGGGCACTCGCGTCGACGGAATTTACACCGCCGACCCCGAAAAAGACCCTACCGCCACCAAATTCGACGAAATCACCTACGACGAAATATACAACCGCGGACTGAAGGTGATGGACCTCACTGCCACAGCCCTATGCAAGGAGAACCACCTGCCAATAATCGTATTCAACATGGATGTGGTGGGTAACCTCAAAAAAGTGCTCGACGGCGAGCGAATTGGCACTCTCGTATATTAACAAACCAAATAAAACATATTATTGTATGAACGACGTTAATCATTACCTTAATTCAGCCGAAGAAAAAATGGAACTCGCAGTGGAGTTCCTGGCAGAATCATTGGCCCACATCCGCGCCGGAAAAGCCAACCCGAAGATTCTCGACGGTATACGCGTTGACTACTACGGCAGCGCCGCTCCAATTTCAAATGTTGCAAACGTATCGGTTCCCGATGCGCGCACCATCACAATCACCCCATGGGAAAAATCGATGTTCAAGGAAATTGAGCGTGCCATCATCAATTCCGACCTCGGAATCACTCCCGAAAACAACGGTGAGGTTATCCGTATCAGCATTCCGCCGCTCACCGAGGACCGTCGCAAGGCCCTGGTTAAGCAGTCGAAAGGCGAAGCCGAACAAGCAAAGATTTCGGTACGAAATGCTCGCCGCGATGCCATCGAAGGCCTTAAGAAAGCCATCAAGGAAGGCATGCCCGAGGATGTAGAGAAAGACGCCGAAACTTCGGTGCAGAAAGTCCACGACAAATACATGAAACGCATCGACGAAGTGCTGGCCGCAAAAGAAAAGGAAATCCTTACTGTGTAACGACCAAGCACCCAGCGTGTACGCCAACCGAAAATTGAGGGCGAGCTTCGAATCCACGAGGCTCGCCCTCAACACATTACCACACCAATATAATCTCTCTTTTGCATAATGTTATCAGTTTTGCAATCTGACGTAAACATATTCCGACTGGAATTAAAGGCGAAGCAAACGAAAAGCTCCGCACACTTTATTACCAAGGGCGAATACACCAGAACCGAGGCGAAAACGATAAAGCAATGATAAGAGATGGAAATACGCTACGAGTCATATATAAATATTTGGTTGAGGGATAATTAATCTTTATTCTTATGGGGATGATATAGTGGCAACGCCAAAGGGTAACGATACAGGAGCAACGCCTACCGGAACAGCTGCTTGAAGAAATCCCAAATCACTATGCCGGCCGAGATTGAAATGTTGAGCGAGTGCTTAGTGCCGTGCTGGGGGATTTCGATGCACACATCGGCCTCATCGACCACGCTTTGCGCCACACCTTTCACCTCGTTGCCCAGCACAATGGCGTAGCGCCGCGATGGCTCGGCATGGAAGTGGTCGAGCATCACACTGTGGTGCACCTGCTCGACGGCGCACACCGTCACGCCTTCGCTCTTCAGACGCCGCACCAGCGCCAACACGTCGGGCTCGTGACTCCACTCCACCGAATCCTCGGCGCCGAGAGCCGTCTTGTGAATTTCAGGGCTTGGGGGCGTTGCAGTGATGCCGCACAGATAAATATGCTCCACCAGGAATGCATCGCTGGTGCGGAACACCGAACCAATATTGTTGAGGCTGCGCACATCGTCGAGAACCACGATAAGCGGAATCTTCTCTGCCGAGCGGAACTCGTCGACACCGATGCGATGCAGTTCGATAACGGTTTTCTTTTTCATAACACAAATATAGGCAAAATTGTGCAAGAATCGTTACCTTTGCCATAGAAAGAACAAATCAATGGACGCGAACAACGAAAATATGGCGCCGATAGGTGTATTCGACTCGGGTTACGGAGGTCTGACTGTGCTGCGCGACATCAAAGCGCTGCTGCCGCAATACGACTATCTGTATCTGGGCGACAATGCCCGCGCACCCTATGGCAGCCGCTCGTTTGAGCTGGTGTACGACTTCACCCTGCAGGCTGTGGAATACCTGTTCGGGCAAGGATGCCGGCTGGTGATTGTGGCATGCAACACCGCATCGGCCAAGGCTCTTCGCTCCATACAGCAGAACGACCTGCCCCGCATCGACCCAAACCGCCGTGTGCTGGGGGTAATCAGGCCCACAGTAGAGCAGGTGGGCGAGATAAGCCGCAATGGCCACATCGGCATCCTCGGTACGCCTGGCACCATTGCCAGCGAAAGCTACAACATGGAGATAGCCAAGCTATACCCCCACTTCCACGCCTATGGACAACCGTGCCCCATGTGGGTGCCACTGGTCGAGAACAAGGAATACGATTCGCCCGGTGCCGACTATTTCGTGAAGAAATACATCGACCAGCTCATGCAGCGCTGTGCCGACATCGATACTGTAATTCTGGGGTGCACACACTATCCGCTGCTGCTTCCCAAGATTCGACAATTCATGCCCCAAGGTGTCGCTGTGGTGCCACAGGGCGAGATAGTGGCACATTCATTGGCCGATTACCTTCGCCGCCATCCCGAGATTGAGCAATGCTGCAGCCGCGGCGGCTCAACCGAATACCTCACCACCGAATCGGCATCGAAATTCGAGCAGTCGGCATCGGTGTTCATGAATGTCGACATCAAAGCCAAACGCATTACATTATAACTTAGAAAATACATCTATCGAAGCGGCCGCGCCCCAACTGAGAGGCACGGCCGCTGAACTATGGATAGGAAACACATTATGACTTCACTATGCGCATATGTGCATTCGGATAGCGGAGAGTGAGACACGAAGCTTCGGTGATAACTATGGCATCGGTGTTGCGTATTCCTGCCGCCTTAAGGTCGAGAGCTTCGGTGGAGAAAGGAATGTGGCTGTACTTCTGGATATATTCAGGGTCGACAATAAGCCCGTTGTCGGGCATGCCGCATTCGTCGAACACCTCACTGAGCAGCACATACAGCTTTCCGAATTTCGAGCGGATTTCGCTGAAATCGATGCCCCACTTCACAAAATTCTCGCCCGCCGAAATCACCTTGGTGGTATCAATCTTGTTGATGGCACCAATGAGGCCCGAGCCACCGATGAGCACCTTGCGCTTGCTGCCGGCATTTCCGGTAAATGCATTGCGCATGATGTCGATGAGTGTGTCCTGGGTGAACGACGATTCACTGTAGCTGAATGTCTTGCCCGCCTGAAACCATATGCCACCGGTCAGCATCACATCCTCGTGCTTTTCGGGGTCGTAGATTTTGCGTTTGGCACCAAAGAGGAAATTCTTTTCCATGCCAAGACGCATATCGTAGATGGCCGCCTCTTCCTGGTCGGAGAAACTCCAGTTGGCTTCCTTGTTGGCAATCTTGGCAAATGTGCTTTGCTCGATTTGCATCTTGAAAATCTGGCAATAGTTCTGTGCCTTCACCGGGAGCGATTCGAATTGCGATGTCTGCACATCGAGTTCGCTGGCCGCACGTCCCATTCTTATCAGAGTGGTGCCCGAGTCGAGCGAGGGCACACAGTTCATGGTGCTGCCAATCTTCTTGCCGTTAACGGCAATCACTCGCAGGTCGCCCGATTCGGTTTTGCCGAGCACATACAGCACCAGGTCGTTTCCCGAAGGGGTCACACCATCGTCGGCATAGCCTTCAACGCCCTTCACCAGGATGGTTTCGGTGGGCTCAAAAATTTCACTGTTTGAAGTCGAAATCACCGCCTTGTTCACACCAGATGAGCCTTCGGTGGCAGAGGTCTCGGTGTAATCGTCCTGCAACAGCGCCACAGTGGGCTTAGTGTCGACCGAATAATAGTCGACCACCATACTGCCGCAGTGCTTGCTGCCGTTCCAGCGCGAAATCTGGTCAATCGGGGTTGCCATCGGGCGGATTTTCACAATGTGGCTGTCGATTTCGTTGAGCAGCAGACTAGTTTCGTCGTTAAGGATATCGGTAGTAACCGGTCCGCCCACCACATGTTTGCCGCCGGCTGTTCCGGCAACCACAGCCATCGACAGAGTGATGGGTCCGGCATGTATTGTTGCCGCAATAAGGCATAGCGAAGCAATTAGGATAATCACGATTAGTGCAATGAGAAAGTAGGCTGCACATTTATACACCCAGCCTTCCGAGAAGGTGTTTCTACGTTTGTTTGTCATAGTGATAAAACTTAGATTAATAAAATTAATAATAAGGATGAATTTCAGGAATCAGTCGTCCCACACGCTTTTGCGAGGAGCTGAGAAAATCTGTCGATAACGGGCACGATGCTCGGTTTCGTCGGCAGTGGCGAACGACGGGCTTAGCTGTTCGATGTCGATGCGCTCGTTGCGCCCCTTTACATATCCGCGCTGTTCCGACCTCTGGCAAGCGTCATCGAAGCTGAGAGCCTTCACCAGTTCTTCCGCCGAAAAAGGTTGCGGCGAGGAGCGGCGCTCGTCGGCACGGCGGCGGATTTCGGTCTTCCGGCCGTCGTCGAAGTCGCATTGAGCCAGAGCGGCATCGAGTTCGGCATCGGTGATTCGGTGGTAACGGATGGCAAGGGTGTCGTCGAAATCGTTGATATCGACTTTTCCCGAAGCAATGTCGGCCACCAGCTGCGCCAGCAGCGGATGCTTGTCAATCAGTTCAGCCAGAGCGGCGGCATCGTTGTCGGCTGGCACGTCCGGCGATGCCACGGAACCGTTTACTGAGGTCACATCGTCGTGATTGGCCTCGGGCAATGAAATGTTTTCGGTGTTTTCCATAAGAATACTGTGTTTTATTGATTTCACTGCAAAGATAAATATGCCGAAGCCACCAAAAATTGCGAAAACCGCCACTACCACATACAAAATATATAAGCAGGGAAGCAGTGTTTAAGCACTGCTTCCCTGCACAGGCCCGCCTGAAGGGATTCCTCAAGGCTTGAGAACCATTCGAGAGCCGGTTACTCGCGGTAATACACTCGTTTCACGCGGGTGGACACCGATGTGAGCACCTCGTAGGGGATGGTACCCAAGGCATCGGCAATCTCCGACACTGGGATATGCTCGCCGAAAATCTCCACACGGTCGCCCACCTGGCAATCGGTGTCGGTGACATCGACCATACACTGGTCCATACATATGTTGCCCACTATCGGACATCGGCGGCCTCCGACAAACACCTGTCCCACTCCATTGCTCAGATGGCGGTTGAGCCCGTCGGCATATCCGATGGGAATGGTGGCAATGCGCGAAGGGCGGCTGAGCACTCCGCGGCGGCCGTAGCCAATTGTGGTTCCTGATGGCCATTCCTTGATTGAAATCACCATGGTGTTGAGCGACGACACCGGCCGCAGCCCATCTTCCGAGCCGTCGTTAAGTATCTTTATGCCGTAAAGCCCTATGCCCAGGCGCACCATGTCGAACTGATGGTCGGGGAAGCGGAGTATTCCGGCAGTGTTGAGTATATGCCTGAGAATGTGGTGCTTGAATCCTTGCTGGAGCAGCGCACTGCACTCATCGAAGTAGGCAAACTGCTGCCGTGTATAGCTGTCCATCGCCTCCGAAGGCATATCAGCCACTGCCAGGTGTGAGAACACCGATGCCGGACGGATGGCGCTTTGGCTCTGCAGCAATTCAACCAATTGCGGCAGCTGCTCCTTCAAGAATCCGAGGCGATGCATACCGGTATCGATTTTTATGTGCACCGGATAGTCGCTGACGCCATATTTCCGGGCCTCACGTATTATCTCGCGCGCCATGTCGATGCTGTAGATTTCCGGCTCCAGACGATTGGCAAAAAGGGTGTGGTAGTCAACCACTTTTGGGTTGAGCACCATGATGGGCATGGTGATGCCCGCCTTGCGCAGGTCGGCACCCTCATCGGTAACCGCCACCGCTATGTATCCGGCTCCGCGGTCCTGGACGGTCTTTGCAAGCTCATAGCTTCCGGCACCATAGCCCGAGGCCTTGAGCATACACACCACCAGAGTGTCGGGGCGCAAGTGTGAGCGGTAGAAATTGAAGTTCGATGCCACAGCGTCGAGGTTTACCTCGAGCACCGTCTCGTTCATTCGGGCCTCGAGCATATCGGCAATTCGGCTGAAACCGAATTTCGGCGAGCCTTTTATCAGAATCTGCTCATTGGCAAAGTCGCTCACCGAACGAGCCTCGAGGAAAGCATCGGTCGAAGCATAGAACTCGGCATCGGCAGCAAAGAGTGCACTATGGCGCAACATCTCGGGCCCGATGCCTATAAACCGCGATATTCGGCGCTGTGCCACCAGCCGCGCCACCTTTTGGTAGAGTTCGGCTTCGTCGTACGACTCGTGCATCAGGTCGCTCAGAATCAGTGTAGCACGTCGGTTGCCGGTAGAGCGTCGTGCCATGAAATCGATGGCCGGAGCCAGCGAATTATAGTCGCTGGGATATTCGTCGGTAACCACAAGACAATTGTTGCATCCCTCAATCACATCGATACGGGTGCCCACCCAAGTGAGCGAGGCAATGCATCGGCCAATCTCGTCCTCGGCACATCCAAGAGCCAGCATCACCGCCACACAATGCATAGCATTGCTGAACTCCACCTCGCCGGCAAACGGAATTGTGATGGTTCCGTGGTGCGAAGCCGTGCGATATTCCACCGTGCGGTGGTCAGCGCTCACCTCGGTGCTTTCCACTATCAACGCAGCCCCGCTGCGGGCATCGGTGCTCCAGGCAAAGCCACGCGAGGCAAGGCCGCAACGCCCAATGGCATCGGCCACGTTGTGCTGGTCGGCACAGTACACAATTGTCTTGCACTCCGCACCGAAAAGCGCACACTTGTCGTCGCATTTCTGCTGCATCGAATCGAATCCGTCATCGTGCTCGTTGTCGATGCATGTAATCACCCCAATCTCGGGGCGAATCATCGCCTGCAGCGCCTGCATCTCACCATGGCGCGATATTCCGGCCTCTACAATGGCCAGCTGGCTCCCCTCGTCGATTTCCCACAGCGACAGCGGCACTCCGATTTGCGAATTATAGCTTCGCGGACTGCGTGCCACGCGCCAACGGTCGTGCAGCAGCATATTCAGCCACTCCTTCAGTGTGGTCTTGCCATGGCTGCCGGTGATGCCTATCACCGGAATGTCGAATTTTGCTCGATGCCACGCCGCCAGGCGATGCAGGGCATCGATTGGCGAATCAACGCGCAGGAAATTGGCTTCGTCGCACTGCTGCGGCAACGGTTCCGACTTGGCCACCACAAAGTTACGCACTCCGGCAGCATACAGCCCCGGAATGTATCGGGCACCGTTGTTGGTGGCCGACTGGATGGCAAAGAACAGCGTGGTATCGGGATAAGCGAGCGAGCGGGAATCGGTGAGCAGATGCTCGACCGATGCCTGACGGAGCGACGCACTGTCGGCTCCTATGATTTGGGCTATGTCGCCTATTGAATAAGTCATTTATCAGTATCAGTTATTGTTGGGTAACGGTCGCTGCACACGCGCGACAGATATGGATATTTGGCAATCAGTGCCTTCAGAGCCGATTGGGTGGATTGTTCAAAACTGCGTCGTTGCTCATCGCTGTCGGTCATCACACGGTGGGCAAGGCGACGGCTCATGCGCTCGCACTCGACAGCAGTGGAAACGGTGGCATCGGAGCAGAACGAGCCGAGAAACAGGCGGTAGATATATTCGACAGCCATCGACGACGGGTGCACCATGTCGTCGGCATAGAAACGATAGTCGCGAAGGTCGTCGACGAGAGCCTCATAGCTCGGGAAATAGATGCATCGGCCCTGGAAGCGACCGGCAAGCTCATCGGCGGCAAGCAGCAATGTGCTTTTGCTCAGTTGGTTGCCATGAAGCGTATCGGCAAGGTGTCGCACCGGGCTCACCGTGAGGATAATCTTGACATTGGGATTAATTGTCGCAAGGCGCTCGATGAGCGGCACATAGGCATCGACAATCTCGTCGACCGACACACGGCGACGGCTGAAGCTCTGCGACGGCAACTTATGGCAATTGTTTACAACCTGCCCAGTGGCATTGTCGGCAAACACATAGGCTGTGCCCCAGGTAATAACCAGCGCCTGCAGTTGTGGCAACCGCCCTGCAGCCAGCGCCATTCGCCGGTTCATTGACTCAAGGGCACGGGTGGCGTCGCAGCTTGAAAATGCCGAATGATGCATCATGCTGTGCCACATCCCTTGGTGGTACACCAGGTCGGCCTCGCTGAGGCATGTGCCGCACATCAGCATATCGAGCTGCCGCGCAATGCTCAGCGGATTGAACGATGTGCCGAACGGATTCACGTCGGCATCGAACATGGCCTGTACCAGGCGCTGCCCGATGTTGTCGGCAAAGCACGAGCCCATGAGCATCATAGCTCCGGCATGGTTCAAGTCAATGCCATGGCCTTTGATGGGCTGGAGCTCGGTTCGTAAATCAATTTGCATAGTGTCGTGCTGTCAGTTAATGAATGTTGCCATTAAGCGCAACGACAGTGTGCCGAACAAGTTCTCGGCACACCATCGTTTATATTTACCGGGGCAATTCCGTTGCGGATTGCACCCTTTGTTTATTACTTCTTTTCCTTGAGCAAATCGCGGATTTCAGCCAGCAGCTTCTCCTCGTTCGATGGCTCTGGGGCCGGTGCCGGTGCTGCCTCTTCCTCTGCTTTCTTGCGAGTAGTGATCTTGGTGATTACTCGCACCATTACAAAGATAGAGAACGCGATGATAAGGAAATCGATTGTCGACTGGATGAAAGTGCCGTAGTTGAGTGTCGACTCGGCAATTTCATTGCCGGCTTCGTCGACCGACGCAGGTGTGATAACCCACTTGAGGTCGGTGAAGTTAACACCACCAACCACAATGCCGATAAGAGGCATGATGATATCGTTGACCAGCGAGCTAACAATCTTGCCGAAAGCTCCACCAATGATAACACCCACAGCCATATCAATCACGTTGCCACGCATTGCAAATGCCTTGAAATCGGCCAAAAACTTACTCTTCATATCATTCTATCGTTAAAGTTGTTATTGATTTATAATTGCTAAAACGGGTATAAAAGTAGTAAATATTATTGCATTTCACGCTATAGAAACAAAATTAAGGAAATTTTTCCATAAAAATAATATTTTCTGCCTGTAATTCAAAAAAAAATACTATTTTTGCAACGCAAAACAAGAGTAAACCGCACCGGTTGCTTACACCGGCATATATCGCGCTTGTTATATCGCTATTTTTGAACTTATTACACAAATAAAAGGTATAAATTAACCAAATTAATTTTAAAGTAAAATGATTAAAGTAGGTATTAATGGTTTCGGACGTATCGGTAGATTCGTATTCCGTGCTGCTCAGACAAGAGACGACATCCAAATCGTAGGTATTAACGACTTGTGCCCGGTTGACTACTTGGCTTACATGCTCAAGTACGATACAATGCACGGTGCTTTCGAAGGTACTATCGAAGCTGACGTTGAAAACAGCCAATTGATCGTTAACGGCAAGAAAATCCGCGTTACTGCTGAACGCAATCCAGCCGACCTTAAGTGGAACGAAGTTGAAGCTGAATACGTTGTTGAATCTACTGGTCTGTTCTTGACTCAGGAGAAGGCTCAGGCTCACATCGACGCCGGTGCTAAGTACGTTGTTATGTCAGCTCCTTCTAAGGACGCTACTCC
>JAEDFO010000081.1 GCA_016292745.1 Muribaculaceae bacterium
GTAATAATATTGTCTACTCAAATTGTATAACAGAAATCAATGCGCTGATGCGGTAATATTTCATTTATGGCATTCATCGACAAAATAAGTTCATGTATCGAAAAGTATTCATTGCTCGAGCCGGGCGCGCGGGTACTGGTGGCATTGAGCGGTGGAGCCGATTCTGTGGCTTTGCTGCTATCGTTGCGTGCGCTGGAATACGACTGTGTGGCCGCCCATTGCAATTTTCATCTGCGTGGTAACGATTCGAACCGAGATGCCTCGTTTGTAGCCGATTTGTGTGCTCGTCTGGGTATTGAACTTGCCACTATTGACTTCGATGTGCCTGATTATCAGCGCCGACACAAGGTGTCGCTTGAGATGGCTTGTCGCGAATTGCGTTACGACTGGTTTGAGCGCTTGCTTGGTGAGCGACGTTGCTGTGCCATTGCAGTGGGTCACCATGCCGACGACCGAAAGGAAACTTTTATTATCAACGCCCTACGGGGTTCAGGGATAAAGGGGCTGTCGTCAATTAAGCCCAAGAACGGCAATGTGGTTCGCCCGATGCTTTTTGTTTCCCGTGCCGATATTGAGGCCTTCCTTGAGGAACACAATCAGCCATTTGTAACCGATATTACTAATTTATCGATTGATTTTGGTCGAAATAAGGTGCGCAACCGCATTTTGCCTGAAATAAATGCTCTATTTCCCGATAATGCCATGTTGCGGACAATCGATTCGCTGCTGTCGTGTAATGAGTTCTATCAAGGTGCTTTGGAAAGTGCTATTGCCAATTGCTGCCAGATTGATGGAGATGTCGTAGTCGTAAATTATCGTAAGCTTCTGGCTTTTCGTGGTTATGATGCGCTGCTTTACGGGATTGTCAGCCGCTATGGCTTTAATGCTGTTCAGGCTGATGAATTGCTCCAGGCAGTCACTTCACCAGATGGAGTGGGGCGCATTTTCGTTTCACAGTCACATCGAATTGATGTGGGCCGTAAAGCCTTTACCATTTCGTTGACCGAGAACGGTGATACATTGGCTGCAGAATATCGGTTTGCTTTGCCTGACGTTCCGGCCGAACTGCCATTGCAACTTTCGGTTGAGGTGATTCCTTTCTCGAGTGTTGATTTCGAACGTAATCCGTTGGTTGCTTATCTCGACAGCTCCATTGTGGGTGTGCCGCTTGTGCTGCGACATTGGCGGCGTGCCGACCGTATGCATCCTTTCGGGTTGAAGGGGAGCAAGCTTCTGAGCGATTTGTTTGCCGATGCCAAATACGATTCGCTTCAGAAACGCAACGCCTGGGTGCTTGAAGCCGCCGGCGAAGTGATATGGGTGCCAGGCCTGCGCACATCCGACCGCTACCGCTGCAAGCCAGGTGGCGATGTGGTTGTGGTGAGTGTTATAGAATAATGTCGCAGTTGCGGTCTTCCTCGTTAATCACAGCTCCTATTCCCTTGTAGATGGCGCGCGCACGTTCGTTCCAATCGGCCACCTGCCATCGCATGATGTGGCATCCGCTCTGTGCAGCTATCTCTTTGAGCATCGTTATGAATCTGGTGCCGAGACCTTTGCCCCGGTAGTCGGGAGTGATGTATAGGTCGTCCATATACAGTGCTTTGCCGCTCCAGGTGAAGTAGCAATAGAAGAAAGCCACATATCCAATAATCTTGCCGTCTTTTTCAGCAACCAGGCAATTGAAGAAATCGCTTTCGGCATTCATCTTATCCACGGAGTTTGTCATCTGCTCCTTACGCCCTTCGAAGTCGGCAAATTCGCTGAACAGGGCAATGAGTTGCGGATAATCATTGTTGTCGGCAAGGCGGATGTTGATGTTGTCGGTAGTCATATTTGAAAATATAATTATAATAATGGGGCTTGGCATAAAAGTATGTGCCGCGCCCCATCATTGTTATGTTACTAATGTAAAATGTTATTCTTCAACCTCTTCGGCAGCCTCTTTTGGGAGTGTGGCCTTAAGAAGCAAGAAGCCTACAATACCAGAGATTAATGAGCCAAGGATAATACCAAGTTTGGCGTCGTTAAGCACTGATGCGGCATCCGGGCCCTTGAACGAAAGGGTAGCGATGAACAGAGAAACCGTGAAGCCGATACCGCCCAGCATCGAAACCGATGCAAGCATCTTCCATGTTGAGTGGAGAGGCATACGGGCAAATCCGCATTTGATTGTTGCCCACGAGAACAGGAATATACCGGTGAATTTACCAATAAACAAGCCGCCGATAATGGCAAGTGCCACACCGCTGTAGGCTGCGCTTGGCTCCATATCGAGCATATAAATGCCTGCGTTTGCAAATGCAAAGAATGGAATGATGAACATATTTACAACACCAGCAAGCATTTCCTCGAATTTTTGGAGGGGTGATACTATTTGGTTAGATGAAGTGTTGATTTCATTAACCCAGTCGAGCTGGTTTGCGGTCATCATGGTGCGGGTTTCCAGTTCACCCTCTTCGCGAACAGGGAATCGCTTAACCAGGCGTTCCATCTTTTCGAGGAAGCTCTTAGGAGCAATCTTAGGAGTAGCGGGTACGCAGAATGCAATGAGCACTCCTGAGATGGTTGGGTGGATACCAGAGTTGACAAACAGATACCATATTGCGATACCGAATACAATGTAATATGGGTTTCTGCGGATGTGGAACACGCTGCCGCTGATAGCCAGGAACAGGAGTAATCCGAATGCACTGAGCAGATAAGTGAAGTTGATTGTGCTGCCGTAGAAAATAGCAATCACCAGGATGCCGCCGATATCGTCGGCAACAGCCAAGGTGGTAAGGAACACTTTCAGCGAGATGGGCACACGTTTGCCGAGCATTGTGAGCACACCGAGCGAGAATGCAATATCGGTGGCCATTGGAATAGCACATCCGTTAAGGAAGTCGCCTCCTTCCCATATTCCGATGCCGTAGAACACCAACACAGGGAAAATCATACCACCACAAGCTGCAATGATAGGGAGCAAGGCTTGACGGAACGATGAAAGTTCGCCAATAAGCACTTCGCGCTTGATTTCGCAGCCGATAGAGAAGAAGAACACAGCCATAAGTGCATCGTTGACAAATTCGAGCATTGTCATTGGATGGCCGTTGTGACTGAATAGGTTGAAGCTGCCGAGCTTCAGCTCAACGGGAAGCTCCCAGAACCAGTTGTAATACTCACGGATGCCAGGTACATTGGCACACACAAGAGCCAGCAAAGTGGCAACGATAAGGACATTGCTACCGCTTGCAAAGCGTTTTATGGTAGTCCTTATGCTAAAAAAGAAGTTATCCATAATATATGAATGTTATTTGAAGGTTAATCAATTTCAGTGGGTTAGTCAAGTTTGAGCACTGCAAGGAATGCTTTCTGCGGTACTTCAACCGAGCCAATCTGCTTCATGCGTTTCTTGCCTTTCTTCTGCTTTTCGAGCAGTTTTCGCTTTCGGCTGATGTCGCCGCCATAGCACTTGGCAGTAACGTCCTTGCGCACGGCCTTAATGGTTTCGCGGGCAATAATCTTGGCTCCTATAGCAGCCTGGATGGCTATGTCGAATTGTTGGCGTGGAATCAGCTCTTTCAGTTTCTCGCACATGCGGCGTCCGAACGACACTGAGTTGTCCACGTGGGTGAGGGTGCTCAGTGCATCCACCGATTCGCCGTTGAGCAGGATGTCGAGCTTGATGAGTTTCGATTCCCTGAAATCGTGGATATGATAGTCGAACGAAGCGTAGCCTTTCGAAATGCTCTTCAGCTTGTCGTAGAAGTCGATAACGATTTCGCCAAGAGGCATGTCGAATATCAGCTCCATGCGATTGCCGTGTATGTAGTTCTGCTTAATCAGTTCACCACGTTTTCCCAGGCATAGTGTCATAATCGGCCCTATATAATCGGCCGTGGTTATGATGGATGCGCGGATATATGGCTCCTCGATGTGGTCGATAAGTGTCAGGTCGGGCAATCCCGAGGGGTTGTGCACCTCAATCACATTGCCTTTCTTGTCGTAAACCTTGTAGGAAACGTTTGGCACTGTAGTGATTACATTCATATCGAATTCGCGGTCGAGGCGCTCCTGTACAATTTCCATGTGCAGCAGTCCGAGGAAACCGCATCGGAATCCAAACCCGAGAGCCACCGACGATTCGGGCTGGAATGTCAGCGATGCGTCGTTGAGTTGCAGCTTTTCGAGTGATGAACGGAGGTTTTCAAAGTCTTCAGTCTCAATTGGATACACTCCGGCAAACACCATTGGCTTCACTTCTTCAAAGCCGGAAATTGCCGACGAACATGGGTTGGCCACATGGGTGATGGTGTCGCCCACCTTTACTTCGCGTGAGGTCTTGATACCGGATATTATGTAGCCCACATTTCCCGCCGAGATTTCCTTTCGTGGTTGCATGTCGAGCTTAAGTATGCCTATCTCGTCGGCATGATATTCCTTGCCGGTGTTGACGAATTTCACATAGTCGTCGGTGCGTAGCGTTCCGTTGACCACCTTGAAATAAGCGATGATTCCGCGGAATGGGTTGAACACAGAGTCGAAGATGAGAGCCTGCAGCGGAGCGTCGGACGAGCCTTTAGGCATAGGCACGCGCTCAACGATGGCCTCAAGAATCTCGGGTACACCGATGCCGGTTTTTCCGCTGGCTCGGATAATGTCGGAGCGGTCGCAGCCTATGAGGTCGATAATCTGGTCCTCCACCTCATCAGGGTTTGCGCTGGCAAGGTCAACCTTGTTAACAACCGGAATGATTTCCAGATTATGGTCGATTGCCATATAAAGGTTCGAGATAGTCTGTGCCTGGATGCCTTGAGAAGCGTCGACAATAAGCAGTGCGCCCTCGCAAGCGGCAATTGATCGGGAAACCTCGTATGAAAAGTCAACGTGTCCTGGGGTGTCGATGAGATTAAGAGTATATTCTTCGCCTTTGTAGTTATAAGCCATTTGGATGGCGTGGCTTTTAATGGTAATGCCACGCTCGCGTTCAAGGTCCATATCGTCGAGCACCTGGTCCTGAAGGTCTTTTCCGCCAACGGTGTTGGTGTATTCAAGCAATCGGTCGGCCAGGGTGCTTTTGCCGTGGTCGATATGAGCGATGATGCAGAAATTGCGAATATGGTTCATTAATGAATGATTTTCGAAAATTTGGGGCAAAAATACAAAAAAAATCGCTTTTGATGAAGCAATATATATAAATATGTGTTTGGCAATTCAGCTTATTTTGTGGATTATTCTGGCGAATTGCAGCGGCTGAATGTCAGTAAGGGCATTTTACCGTTAGCCCGTCGTAGGCAAGGTGCACGTTGTCGGGAAGTTGTCGTTCAATGTCGTCATGAAGTCCAATGTCGTGGCTCATGTGGGTGAGATAAGCTACACGAGGCTTGATTCTGTTGATAGCGTCGAGCGATTCTGATAGCGACATGTGTGACATATGTGGTTTATGTCGGAGCGCGTTGATAATAAGTGTGTCGATGTCGTGAAGGTCGGCAAAGGTGTTCTCTGGGATGCTCTTGGCGTCGGTAATATATGCCATATGACCGATTCTGAAACCAAGGATGGGTAGTTTGTAGTGCCAAATAAGCATTGGCAGCACATCAATGCCCTGAATGCTGAATTTGGTGTAAGGCTTAATATCGCGCAGGTCTAGCTTGGGCACTCCGGGATATAGATGCTCTTTGAAACAGTAGGGCAGACGGGTCCGTATGTCGTGCGCAACGTCGTCCTTGCAATAGATTGGGAAATCGGCATCGAAGCTGTATGGACGAATGTCGTCGATCCCTCCAACATGGTCGTAGTGGCTGTGGGTAACAAGGAGCGCGTCGATGTGGTGGTCGGATGCGCGGAGCATCTGCTCGCGGAAGTCGGGTCCGCAATCGATGAGTATCGATATGCCTTTCACTCGGATTATTGCCGAGGCTCGGAGCCGACGGTCGTGCGGGTCGGCCGATGTGCAGGTATCGCATTGGCAACCTATAACCGGCACTCCGGTTGATGTCCCAGTTCCCAGAAATTCTATTTCCATGATTTTTATCTGCGGAATCGTGTCAGTAATCCATCCTCAAAAATCAGATACACGCCATTTTCGTATAGCCAATACTCCTGCAGCCCGTTGTAGGTGGGGCGTTTGGTAACGTCCTGTGGCGCACCAATCGACAGGCGGCACTCTTCGCGCGTCATGTCGGCTTTTATCTGTCCACGCTTAATAAGTTCCCAGTTCTCATCGGTGATGTCGGGATATTGCTTATGCGGGTCGGTGTAGCTGAATGTATTGCTGAACAGGCGGCTGCTGACCGAATTCTCAAGTGTCGCTATAAATGAGAAAGCCATTTTGCCTTTATACTCGAAACGGATACGGAACGAATATACCTTGTTGCCCGGTTCCACTTGCAAAATCTTCACACGCTCGAATTTGAAGCCCTGGATCAACTCGTTGTTCACATTGTACCATCCAGAAGTGTTTATGTAGGCCTCTTTGTTTCGCAGTAGGCTGTCGGCATGGATAATCATGTCGCAGTCTGTCAGGAACGGCACTGTGAGCCGGTAGTTAATGTCGGCAATGTCGCGTTCCGATTTTCCTGTGTTATAGTTATAGCGGTTTCCTTCAGCATCGAAGAACGATAGGGTCACGGTATTTCCCAGACCTAGCATGTTCTCGTTGCGTGCGCCGTCGAATTTCACAACTTTTCCCTCGAGGTTTGCGGTGTCGGCGGGTAGATTATCGGTTTGCAGAACAAGCCGGAACTGGTTATCGTTGATATAGAATTGTTTTCCGCGATACCATTGGTTGAAAGGTGCGGTGCAAAGACTATCGATGGCAGTTTCCGGGCCCACATTGGTTTGCACGCCGGAATTCCGCACGTCTTTGTCGGTTATCTTGCGGGTGCTCTCAACACCGGTGAAGCAGCTGCTCAGCAATGTGAGCATCATCACATATGCGGCAATTATGGCGATATTATGTCGAAAAGAATTCAAAACGGTTATAGTTCTTTATTTTTTTTGCAAATGTAGTGAAAACTACTGATTTTATGTCCAAACGATAGCCTCCTTTTCATTTTGTTAAGTTTAGTTTTATGTTTTGAATGCATCTGTTGAAGTGGCGACAGTAAGTTCCTGTCTCATTGCTGGCGGTTTTGGCATACTGATTTGCTCGATTTGCACTATCTTTAAATAAGATAGGCTTCATCTCGGCATAACAAACATAAACTATGTTTCTGTTTGGTT
>JAEDFO010000082.1 GCA_016292745.1 Muribaculaceae bacterium
CATTCTCGTCGCGCAACATCACCTCGCAGCCCGACGGCACCATATCTGTGACAGTAGACAACCTGTTTGTGCCCACAGAGGCCCAGCATCCTACATATACCATAAAACTTTAATACCCAAACAGATATGAAACCGATGAATTTGATAATCACGTTGGTGACGGCGATATGCGTGTGGACGGCCTCTGCGGCTGCCGACGAGATAGTAGTAGGCGCCGCCCGCACGGCCGACTATCTGCCGTTGCTGAGCGGCAAGCGAGTGGCACTGCTGTCGAACCACACCGGCATGGTTGGCAACGAGCACACCCTTGACATCATGCTTCGCTCAGGCATCAATGTTACCACGATATTCTCGCCCGAGCACGGATTCCGCGGCAAGGCCGATGCCGGCGAGCATGTGAGCAGCGGCATCGACGAAAAGACCGGCGTGCCCATAGCCTCGCTCTACGATGGCGACAGCCATATGCCGGCGCAAACCACCATGGATAAATTTGATGTACTGGTGGTTGACATCCAGGATGTGGGTCTGCGGTTCTACACCTACTATGTGACCATGATAAACCTGATGAACGCCTCGGCGCGCTATGGCAAGGAGGTGATGGTTCTGGACCGTCCGAACCCCAATGGCATGTATGTAGACGGCCCAATCCTCGACATGAAGTACAAGTCGGGGGTGGGAGGTCTGCCGATTCCGGTGGTTCACGGCATGACCCTCGGCGAACTTGCCCGTATGGCAGTGGGCGAGGGGTGGCTTGAAGGGGGAGCCCAGGTAAAACTCACCGTGATAGAGTGCAAGAACTACACCCACCAGAGCCGATATGTGCTACCGATAGCACCATCGCCCAATCTGCGGTCGATGCATGCCATATATCTGTATCCATCGACCTGCTATTTCGAGGCCACCCCGGTCAGCCTTGGACGCGGCACTGACTGGCCGTTTGAAATCTATGGTCACCCCAACATGAAGGGCTACAAGTTCTCGTTCACTCCCCGCAGTGTGGAAGGTGCCAAGAATCCGCCACAACTCAACCGCAAATGCTACGGACGCGACCTACGGAAGCTTTCCGACGAGGAAATCATAGCCAAGGGAATCAACCTGGAATATGTGATTGATGCCTACCGCAACCTGAACCTCGACGACCATTTCTTCCGTTCGTTCTTTGAGAAACTTATCGGGCGCGGCGATATCCGCAAGATGATAATCGACGGGAAATCGGCCGACGAAATCAAGGCCACGTGGGCCGACGATGTGGTGCGATTCAAGCAGCAGCGCCGCAAATATCTACTTTACGAAGAATAAACCAAAAACGAATATCTGATTATGACTCCATTAGTTGTCCTTGCCACCATTGCCGGCTATTTCATTCTATTGTTTGCAGTGTCGTACTTTGCCGGCCGCAAATCCGACAATGCCGGGTTCTTCACCGGCAACCGATCGGCGCCGTGGGCACTTGCCACACTGGCAATGATAGGCGCAGCCATTTCAGGGGTAACGTTTATCTCGGTACCCGGTATGGTGGTAACCAAAAGCTATTCCTATGTTCAGATGATGCTCGGCTTCATAGTAGGCTACTTTGTGATAGCCTATCTTCTGGTGCCGTTGTTCTATCGCCGCAACCTCATATCGATATACGGATATCTTGGGCAGCGCTTCGGCGCACAAACCTATAAGAGTGGCGCATGGCTGTTCTTCGTTTCGAAGATGCTTGGCGCGGCTGTGCGCTTTTATGTGGTGTGTGTGGTGCTTCAGGCGCTCGTGTTCGGGCCGCTGGGGATTCCGTTTGCCATCAATGTGGTTCTCACTATTTTGCTGATATGGCTTTATACGATGCAGGGAGGTGTGAAAACGGTGATATGGACCGATTCACTGAAGACCATCTGCCTTGTGACTTCGGTGGTTCTGTGCATAGTGTGCATAGCTGGGAATCTTGGGCTTTCGTTTGGAGAAATGGTTAGCCGCATAGGCGACCATTACACCTCGCGTGCATTCTTCTTCGACAATCCCAAGGAAGGCACTTATTTCTGGAAACAGTTTCTTGCCGGAGTGTTTATGGTGGTTGCGATGACCGGACTGGACCAGGACATGATGCAGCGCACGCTGGCTTGCCGCGACTATAAGGCATCGATGAAAAACATGATGGTGAGTGGAGTGCTGCAGTTCTTTGTGGTGGGTCTGTTCCTGATTCTCGGCACATTGCTGGTGATGTATGTAGAATCGGCCGGCATAGCGATACCCGAAAAGACCGATGAACTGTTCGGTCTGGTAGCCTCAGACGCCACAATGCCAATAGTTGTGGGCATAATGTTTATACTGGGGCTAATCTCGGCCGCGTATTCGGCCGCCGGGTCGGCTCTGACATCGCTCACCACCTCGTTTACGGTGGATATACTCAAGGCTCATGAGCGACAGGACGAAGAGAAGCTGACCCGCACACGCAAGCTGGTGCATGTGGGAATGTCGGTGATAATGGGCATAGTGATACTTATATTCTATGCCATCAGCAATGAAGACGCCATCAGCGCAGTGTACAAGATAGCGAGCTACACCTATGGCCCGATACTCGGACTGTTTGTGTTTGGCATGTTCTGCGGCATCAATGTACGCGACCGGTGGGTACCGGTGGTGTGTGTAGCCGCACCGGTTGTTAGCTACTTCACCCAATGGGCATTGCTGGAGTGGTGCCAATATACAGTGAGCCACGAGCTTATACTCATCAATGCAGCGTACACCATTGTGGGTCTGCTAATTCTATATGTGAACAAATCAGATAAATAACGCCTAAAAAAAGATTAGCATCATGGCATCTCGCTTAATCAACAAATACGTTTGGATTGTCGACACAATTCTGCGTCACCGCCGCATAACTCGACAGGAACTCAACGAATTATGGATAGCCGCGAAGGACATCTCCGACGGATGCGAGATGCCACGACGCACGTTTTTCAACTATTGCAAGGCGATAGAATCGACGTTTGACATTGATATACTGTGCGACCGGTCGACCTATGAATACTATATAGAATCGGACGACAACCGCGGCGATATCCGCGACTGGCTTCTCGACTCGTTCTCGATAAGCGGCACACTGAGCAACTCGCGCGAGATAGCCTCTCGGATAGTGCTTGAGAATGTGCCGTCGGCACGCGATTTTCTGCCCACGATAGTTGACGGGATGCGCCGTAACCGTCGCATCTCGTTCCAATACCGGGCTTTCGACCGCATAGGCACAACAGTAATCAACCTCGACCCGTATTTCATCCGGATTTTCCGTCAGCGGTGGTATGTAATCGGACTGAACCACAAATCGAACGACATCCGCACCTATGCGCTCGACCGCATCTCCGACGTAGTAATCCTTGGGGATACATTCCCTCAGCCGCCCATCACCGCAGCCGAATATTTCAAGGATTGCTTCGGAATATACCACGATAAGGGGACCCCGAAGAAAATCCGCATCAAGGTTCTTGCCGAACAGGCAAAATATTTCAGGGCGCTGCCGTTGCACCCAACACAAAGAGAGGAAATCCACGACCAGTATTCCATTTTCAGCTACAAGATGCTGGCCACGTACGACCTTGTACAGGCGCTGTTGAGCTATGGCTATCGCATAGAGGTGTTGGCTCCGAAGTCGCTACGGGTTATGGTGGCTCAAGAGCTTCGCCGTGCGCTTGAAGCTTATCCCGACACACAGGAAGAGTGATGTGATTTATCAGGGCTGAGGCTCCGGCTCTTCTGACTGTGAAGGCTCTGTCGGCTCGGATTCAGGGGAATCGGGGCCTTCGGTGTTTTCAGGAGATTCGAGGTTTTCAGCGTTTTCGGAGTTTTCTGAAGGCTCAGCTTGTTCGGATTCAGGGGAATCGGATGTTTCTGTGGCTTCAGCGGCCTCGAGGACAGCATCCTCGGTGGCATCGGCGGCAGAATTTTCCATGAAATTGAAGTATTCCTCGAGGGAGCGGCCTTCGTTGACGAGAATCTTGAAGTTACCTTCGCTGATTAGTACAATCCGCACATTATCGTCGAGTTTCAATGCCTCGTCGGCCTCGAACACCTTACGGTAGTGGGCCAATTCGTTGAAATTAGCGAAACCTTTCACCACGATAAGTCCCAGGCGGCCGAAGTTCATCGGTTCGATGTCGAAGTCGCGGACCACAAACGAAGTGAAGTTGTGCTTGGCCACATCGAAAAGGAGCTGGTTCATGGAAGTGCTGTCGGTGTCGAAAGCGAGGACGAAGTATTGCGGCGAGTCCTTTGCGTCGTCAAACGGCGTAAGCTTAGCTTCGCCGGAAATTTCGGTGGTGTCGTTGCTTAGACGCAAGTCCCAAATCATACCACGGACGTTAGAGCTGCCTCCTTCGAGTTTTCGTCCCTTGGCAATCTGAGTAAGGATTGAGGAAGCTGTAGGGGTGATGTCGGTTTCGGGATATCGTTCGAGCAGTTCTCGCAGCGACGACTTGAAAGCATCGTAGTTTTTGTCGGTGAGGTATGCCAGAGCATCGATAAACATGAATTTAGGCATGATTTTCGAGAGCGGGTACTTTCGCATCATCTCGGCGTAAGCGTCGTGCACCTTCGCGTTGTCGTTATTGAGATAAGCGGCGTAGGCGTTTTCGTACATACCCTCCTGCTCGCGGTCCATGTTACGCAGATTTTCGATGTAGTTGGGGTCGCGCATAGCCAGACCGTATTTAGAGTCGGCGAATTCGGAAAGAATCGTCTGTCGCATACGCTCAGCCATAGCTGTATTGCCGGTGCGCATGTATATAAGGTACATATTGTAGTATACGTCGAGGCGGTAAATGTTGTCGGGATAGTCCTTAAGCAAGATGTTGAACTCGTCGATAGAAGCCGGGAAGTCCTCGAGCTTGTCCTTCAGGATAAGCCCCATGTTGAAGAGACCTTCTTGGATAATGTCGCGGCAAGTCTGCCGTTCTTCGTCCGATTTGGGAATCTGCTTGAGGTAGTATTCGACGAAGTGCGGGTCTTCGGCACGCTTCTGAGCCTCGGCGTCGACCGAATCGTTAGCAGCGGGAGCGCCGTCGGGAGCGTCGGCCACGGCAGTGGAATCGGTCTCGGAGTCGGCCTCGAAGTCCGACATCGAGAAAGTGTTCTTGTTTCGGCGCCGCCAGTCGTCTTCGAGTTTACGATTTCCCCACAGTTTCTGGAATTCGGTTTTACCGGCGTTTTTGGTAGCGGTGTTGTAGAAGTACCAGGAGTTGTCGTTGTTAATGGAGTAAGTGGCAGGAGCCTTTGCACCACGAGGATTGTTTTGCTGAGCATTAGCACGCTGTTCGGCGAGATATTGCTCTCGTGCAGCTGCCTCGGCCTCCTCTTTTTCCTTCTTTTTGAGTTCGTCAACAAGCCGTTGCGCCACCTCGAGCTGTTTTTCCTCAGAGAGCATTGACAGCTGCAGGAGCGAGTCCTGAAGTTTAGCGTTCTGGCTGTAGACAGCGAGCTCGTCGAGCACGTCGCTACGACGTTTCAGCAGTTCGTAGTTAGGATAATCCTCGTTAAGGAGCGGAACGGCCTCGGCATAGCATGGTTGAGCATCGTCGTAGTTGTGCATGTCGAAGTAGAGAGAACCGAGAGTAATCTGGCTGATAGCCTTCTCGATACCGTTACGGGTGCTTTTTTCGGCGGCGAGCTTATAGTTGGCAATAGCGTTAACAGTATCGGCGCGCTGGAGATAAAGGTTTCCGATAGCGTAGTACACCTGGTCGAGGTATTCCTTGTTACGGTCGAAACGCACCATACGCTTCAGTGCCTTCACCTCTTTTTCCACGTTAGCACCGGTGAATACCTCGCTTTGCTTGATACGGGCATTGAACTTTGTGCGATAAGTAGCGTTTGAAGCACTCCCGGCGTCGGCAAACGCCTTATAAGCCAGCTCACGCTGCCCGTCGGCCGCGTAAAGCTGTCCGAGGAGGAAGTTGAGGCGAGTTTTCTGCCCGCCCTTCGAGCGCCGCGCCGATTCGGCCACAAAAGGAATGGCCTCCTTTCCCTGCTTGTTCTTCACATGATAGTCGGCATAAGCAAGGTTATAGAGCATTTTCTGTTCTTTAGAACGGAGGTCGTCGGGCTTTATTCTCACCAGGATGTTTTCGGCCTCGCTGAGCCATCCCTCTCCGCAGTAGCAACGCGCTTCCCACAGTTTCGACTCCGTTACGAGGTCGTCGAGCCAAGTGAAATGGCGAGTGATGTAGTGGAAAGTTGTTGCTGCGCCAAGGAAATCGCCGTTCATATATTGCGCTTTGGCCATCAGATACCATGCCTTGTGGAGGAATGGGTTGTATTCGTCTCGCTTAAGGTATTCGCGGTATTTGGGGTCGCGCATTTTGCCAGAGTTTTTCTTAGGACGTTTCTTTATGGAGTGCAGCTGGATTGCCTTCTGCATTTTTTCGATGGTTCGGTCGAAATTGGTCGATGGCTGTGGTGCTTTCGGGTTTTTGAAGGCCTCGGCAGGGTGTACCAGAAGGGTTGATGTGTAGTCGTCGGCATATTCGTCTTCGAGGGTTTTGATTTGCTCGATGTAGTGCTGCGAGCCGTTGAAGTAAACGTTGTAACGGGTTGTGAACGACTGGTAGAAACGGCTCATAGCGGTGTTCTTCTTAGTGCTGCAACCGCACAGCAGAGCCAAAGCAGCGAAGGAAGCCAACGCGGCGGCAAAGTGCGATATGTAGCGAAGTCTAATCATTGTCAATCTAAAAAAACAGATAACGGTGCCGAAATGCCGGTGGTGCACAACGTACTGTTAAATATAACGCATAAACGGTGCCGATATTGTGTGGCCTTGGCGATAGGGAGCGAAGGCAAAATTACAGCCGGGGAGGCATAAGTGCAAGCGAAAACGGCCACTATCGATTGAGAAAATGTGGTGGATGTAAAAAGCGGGCGTTTTCGGGCGTTGAAAATATGTTTTGATGGAGAAGGTTATCGGGCTGTTGCCGTTAGGAGGGAAGAGAGTGAGAGGTGCGGGCGGGTTTCCGGGTTTTCAGCGTTTTCTGGTTTCATTGTTGGTTTGCTGAGTTGAGGTTTTGCGGGGTGAATCGATTGTGATAAAATTTGGAAAAGATTTGTGAATGTCGAATAAATGCACTATCTTTGCACCGCTAAAGCCCAGATGGCGGAATCGGTAGACGCGCTGGTCTCAAACACCAGTGGAGTAAAATCCATCCCGGTTCGATCCCGGGTCTGGGTACC
>JAEDFO010000025.1 GCA_016292745.1 Muribaculaceae bacterium
TACTTAACCTCTGGATATTAATTGGCATATGAATCAGGTATTGGTTTGGAGAGATATAGAATATTATTGATTTTCGCTTGATTGTTAACAGAACAGAGCCTATTATATGCAAAAGTACTCAATTCGAGAGTGAATGTCAATAGCTGACATCGATTTTTCAGAAGTTGGTTACACACAGAGCCTTGAGAATGGAATTGCACCACGCCGAGTTTTTACAAAAATATAGCCGGCTGGGCGGGAATTCGGGCGAAAAGGATTACTTTTGCAGTTGGAAATGCGTTTGCTGTGCAAAAGGGCTTTCCGACCAATAACTTTTCATTGCTGACCAGAAAATAACCACTTATGGACAATAAACAGATTACCGGATGGGTGCCGATGGTGGCACGCCAATACTTTGTGCCTTTTATCCTAATCACATCGCTGTTTTTCCTTTGGGGTGGTGCGCGTGCCATTCTTGATGTGCTCAACAAGCATGTACAAATGCATTTCGAAGCCGGCTACGGCGAATCGGCTCTGATACAGTGCAGCGTGTATATGGCATATTTTCTGGGTGCGATACCGGCCGGAATGCTGATACGCCGCTACGGCACTCGCCGTGGCGTGATAACCGGACTGCTGGCGTTTGCCGTGGGAGCCTTCCTTTTTATCCCGGCATCGGCATTCACCCGGCTGTCGGCTCTGCTGTTGCCACTGTTTGTTCTTGGGCTTGGGCTGTGCCTGCTCGAGACAGCTGCCAACCCATATGTAACGCTGCTGGGCGACAGCCGTACCTCGTCGAGCCGCATCAACATGTCGCAGACCTTCAACGGGTTGGGATGTATGATGGGGGCTCTGCTGGGCGGTCTGTACTTTTTCAGCGATGGCAGCACACGCTCAGGCGAGGACATCAACATTGCCGTCCCCTACTGCGCCATCGCGCTGGTAGTGCTTCTGGTGGCTGCTGTGTTCTCGCGGGTAAAGCTTCCCGAGGTGATTATGGAGCAGCACGATGGCAACAATGATGCACCGAAGCCTTTGGGCAAGACATTTGTGTTCGGATTCATCGCACTGCTGAGCTACGAGATTTCGGAGATATCAATCAACACCTTCTTCATCAACTTCATGACCGATGACGGTTTCCTCACCCCGTCGGAAGCCACCTGGGCACTGTCGTTCGGCGGACTGATGCTGTTTATGGTGGGTCGATTGATGTGCAGCTTCATAATGACGCGAGTGTCCACCGAACGAGTGTTCATGGTATGTGCCACAGGAGCCATAGTGATGATGGTGGCAGTGATATCGCCGCTGGGAGTGGTTTCGAAGGCTGCATTGGTGCTCACATATCTGTTTGAGAGCCTCATGTTCCCCACCATCTTCGCGCTGTCGATACGAGGACTGGGAGCCAACACCGAGCGTGCCTCGTCTATACTGATGATGAGCGTGGTGGGCGGCGCCATCGGCCCGCTGGCGCTTGGATATGTGGCCGACATGCTCAGCATTTCGCAGGCATTCGTGGTTCCGCTGGCAACATTCATCGTGGTGTGGGCCTTTGCGATGTATATGATGCGCGAGGCTCGTCGCCGATAATCGGCACGATTTTTGCCGTTTGCTAAATTGCGGCTATTACCGTAAATTTGCTGACAAAATAAATAACGGACAGGATATGAATTTCAACAACCGAGGAGGTTTCGCATCGTCGATACCGACAATTACGAAAAACCTCATCATCATCAACGCCCTTGTGTGGCTTGCCACCATCGTGTTACCCAATTGGCTGGGTATCGACCTGGTGGAATACTGCGGGCTGCACTACTGGCTTGCCAGCGACTTCAATCCGGCGCAGTTGGTGACATATATGTTTATGCACGACCCCAATGGGTTCACGCATCTGTTCTTCAACATGTTCTCGCTGTTTATCTTCGGCCGGATACTCGAGCAGGTATGGGGCAGCAAGCGTTTTCTGTTCTACTACCTGTCGACAGGGCTTGGGGCCGGATTGATACAGGAAATCACATGGATGCTCACCGCCACATCGGGCTTTGCCTTGGTTGACGGCAACGGAATTGAAGCCATGCGCGGCGCCGAAGCGATAAGCTATGCACTGTCGCACGGCATCGACGTTGGCGCATACTACAACTCGATGGTCACCATCGGTGCATCCGGCGCCGTGTTCGGCATATTGCTGGCATTCGGAATGATGTTCCCAAACGCACCGATGTATTTAATGTTTATCCCCATCCCCATTAAGGCAAAATATCTGGTGATAGGCTACGGAGCGCTTGAACTGATGTTTGGCGTGGCGGGCATTCAACAGGGAGTGGCACACTTTGCGCACCTTGGTGGCATGCTCGTGGGATTCCTGATATTGCTCTACTGGAAAAAGAAAGGAGTATTTGGTGGCAGGCGTTATTGACACATTAAGGCAGAAATACCGCAGCGGCGACATGCTGGTGAAGTTTCTCTTCATCAATATCGGCGTGTTTGTGGTGCTTCGCATAGCGGCATTGGTGCTGTATATTGCAGGATTACCTGCCGAATGGCCGCTGCAATGGCTTGGGATGCCCGCCTCGGGCAGCGAGTTGCTGACACGGCCGTGGACAGTGCTAACCTATATGTTTGTGCACTACGACATTCTCCACATTCTTTTCAACATGCTGTGGCTGTACTGGCTCGGCCGGATATTCATTGAAGTGTTCACCCCGAAGCATTTCGTGGCGCTATATATCTATGGAGGCATAGCAGGTGCGCTTCTGTATGCCCTGGCAAGCAATCTGTCGCCGGTGATGAGCTGCAACGGTCTGCTCATTGGCGCCTCGGCATCGGTGATGGCCATAGTGGTGGCATCGGCAATGCGCTCACCCGACTATCAAGTGGGGCTGCTGTTTTTCGGCAACATAAGTCTGAAGTGGATAGCACTGGTGAGTATCCTCATCGACATGCTCAGCATCGATATGGGCAACATCGGCGGAAACATTGCCCATCTGGGCGGCATCGGCATGGGTGCATTGTTTGCATGGCTTTATGGGCGTGGCATCGACATTGCCAAACCATTTAACCGCACTATCGACAAGATAGTGTCGCACTCATGGCAATGTCAAAGCGCCAAGACTCCCAACGCCCGCTTTGCCGACAACCGTGCCCAACGCACTTCGGCCGCAAAAAATGCAAGTAAATCGGAAGCCGAGGTCGAAATGGACACTATTCTGGAGAAAATAAAACACTCGGGATATGCATCACTGACACCCGAGGAGAAAAACAGACTTTTCGATGTCACAAAAAAAGTGTAAACCCGACCGCAATGCAAAGCAATCGAAGCCATTGCGCTTCCTGCTTGCAATAGCCACTGCTGCAGGAGCATCTGTGGCTATTGCAATGGCTGTGTCGGCTTATTCTTCATACTTCAACCCACAGGACAACCGCATAATAGCCGTGTCGGGCCTACTATTTCCAATGCTGCTGGGAGCACACATGCTAATGACTATGGTATGGCTGGCATGGCGCAAATGGACCAACCTGGTGCTGTCGCTGATTGTGCTGGCAGCGTGCGGGACACAAGCATATACATTCTCGCCGCTGAACATCACCAAGCCCATCGCCGTTACAGAGCACGGAAAGCAGTTTACAGTGCTCACCTACAATGTGTTCGGACTTTGGTGCTTTGGCAACGAAGTGAAAAATGATACATATAACATTGCCGTGAGCAACATACTGAAGGCCGACGCCGACATTGTTGCTCTCCAGGAATGCTATGGAGTTGACAAAAACCGTGCATTGCGCATCACCGAACAGCAATCCGACTCAATCAAGGAACGATACCCCTACCGCTCATTCTCAAGCCGCGATGTGATGCTGCTGTCGAAATATCCCATCACTGAAAGCAACGATATATCCGGCCGGAACAACAATTATTCGGCCACCCGATACAGCATTGACATCGACGGACGCACGATTTCGTTCTACAACATCCATCTGCAATCAATCGGGCTGTCGGACGACGACAAAGAACTGTACGAGAACACCATCGAAGGGAAAAACATGCCCGAAACCAGAAGCGAGGCCAAGGCTCTGGCTAAAGACCTCAAAAAGCATCTTTACACCAAGATTGCTGATGCTATGAGCTACCGTTCGAAGCAGGCTCAAGACATCAGCGAATTGCTCCGACGCGAGAATGGCGACGTGATTCTGTGCGGCGACTTCAACGACACTGCCAATTCGTATGCCTACCGGAAAATTCGCGGAACCATGAGCGACGCCTATTGCGATTGTGGATTCGGCCCCACAATAACTTACCACGGAAACCGTTTTTATCTTAGAATAGACCATGTTCTGTATCAAGGAGCCATCAGAGCCACCGATATCGAACGTCCTCACTTTGCAAGCAGCGACCACTATCCGCTTCTTGCGACTTTTGCGTTAGAATAAACCATTATAGATGAGTTATATATGAAAAAAATGTTTTTACCGGCCATAAGCCTCATCGCTTTGGCATTAACCGTTTCGAGTTGCATGAAACAGGAAACAACCAATCCGTTTTTGAGTGACTACAACACCCCTTACGAGATTCCTCCGTTCGAGCAAATTAAGCATGAACACTACATGCCCGCATTCGAAGAAGGAATCAAACAGCACAATGCCGAAATTGCAGCCATCGTAAGCAATACCGAGGCTCCGACTTTCGACAACACTATCCTGGCTCTTGACCAAGCCGGCGAACTTCTTAACAAAGTATCTTACGTGTTTGGCGCACTCGCCGAATCAGACAACGACAGCATCATGGAACAGATTGCCGAACAAGCATATCCAATGCTATCGGCTCATTCCGACGAAATTCTGATGAACGACTCGCTGTTCCAGCGCGTGAAAGTGCTTTACGACAACATCGACTCGCTCGGCCTCGACACTGCTCAGCGCCGTCTGCTCGAGAAGAACTACAAGGAATTTGTTCGCGCCGGAGCGCTGCTCTCGCCCGAAATGAAGGATTCGCTCAAGCAAATCAACCAAGAGCTCTCATCCCTCTATCTCAGCTATTGCAGCAATATCCTTAAAGAAACCAACGAATGGACTCTCGTTATCGACAACAAGGACGACCTTGCCGGCCTGCCCGATGGAAGCATTGCAGTGGCTGCAGAAGAGGCTGCAAACCGTGGCATGGAAGGCAAATGGGTGTTCACTTTGCACAACCCCAGCCGTCTGCCGTTCCTTACATATGCCGACAACCGCGACCTCCGCGAGAAAATGTTCAAAGGCTATACATCGCTGGCCAGCAACGACAACGAATACAACAATTCTGCCAACATCAACAAGATTCTACGCCTTCGCCACAAGAAAGCACAGCTTCTTGGCTTCGAGAGCTTTGCTGCCTATCAGCTCGACAATGTAATGGCCAAGACCGTAGATGCCGCTCGCAACCTGCTTATGCAAATTTGGGAACCTGCCATCGTAAAGGTTAAGGAAGAAGTAGCCGACATGCAAGCATATGCAAAGGCTCACGGCGCCGACATCACCATCGAACCTTGGGACTATTATTACTATGCCGAGAAGGTTAAGAAAGAGAAATTCGACATAAGCGAAGACGACGTCCGCCCATATTTCCAGGTTGACAGCGTTAGAAAAGGTATTTTCTACGTAGCCAACCAGCTTTACGGCATCACTTTCACCGAAATGCCCGATGCTCCGAAATACAACCCCGAAGTAAAGGTTTACGACGTGAAAGATGCCCAAGGCAAGCACGTGGCTGTATTTATGACCGACTACTTCCCTCGCGGCGGAAAGCGCCAAGGCGCATGGATGAGCGAATTCAAAGGCGCTTCGAACATCAACGGCAAGGAAGAACGTCCTATTATCTTCAATGTGGGCAACTTCACCAAGCCAACTGCCGATATGCCTTCACTGCTCACCCTCGACGAGGTTGAGACCATGTTCCACGAATTCGGCCATGGCCTGCACGGCATGCTCACCCGCGCCACTTACAGCGGCCAGTCGGGCACAAATGTCGACCGCGACTTCGTAGAACTTCCATCACAGATTATGGAACACTGGGCAATGGAGCCCGAGGTGCTGAAAGTGTATGCCAAGCACTATCAGACCGGCGAGGTCATCCCCGACGCACTCATTGAAAAACTCGTGGCATCGGGCAAGTTCAACCAAGGCTTTGCCTCTACCGAACTCGTAGGAGCCGCTCTGCTAGACCTCGAATGGCACTCGATAGTACCTACCGACACCGACATAGACATGCTCGCCTTCGAGCAGTCAGTATCGGAGAAACTTGGCAAACCCCGAGAAGTTGAATACCGCTACCGCAGCCCATACTTCAAGCACATTTTCGGCAGTGACCACTACGCTTCGGGCTACTACACATATCTGTGGGCCGAAGTGCTCGACGCCGATGGCTTCGACCTGTTTGCTCAGAAAGGCATCTTCGACAAGGCAACAGCCGACGCATTCCGCACCAATGTGCTCGAAATGGGCGACAGCGACGACCCGATGAAGCTCTACATCAACTTCCGTGGACAGGAGCCTACAGTAGACGCTTTGCTTCGTAACCGTGGCCTGAAGTAATCCGGCTATAAAACCCAAGCATATAAAGGGATGCATCTCAGCCGAGATGCATCCCTTTATGTGTTTTCAAATTTACCATTGCATGTTTTTTACATAAAAAGGAGAAAAGCATATTGCTGAATATAAAATTATTGCTACATTTGAAAGTAATTTCCATAAACTGTTCGACAACATGAAATACATCCAGTTGCCCGAGAAACCAGTCCGTCGTCTGACATTCTATCTGGCTGCAGAAGAATATGTTGCACGATATCTCGACGAGGACGAATGCTTCTTTATGTGGCAAGTGAACCCGACAGTAATATTTGGCAGAAACCAATTAATTGCCAGCGAAGTAAACCTAGACTATTGCCGAGCTCACGGCATCAACACCTTCCGGCGCAAAAGTGGTGGCGGATGCGTTTATGCCGACATGAGCAACATTATGTTCTCATACATCACCAAAAGCACTTCGGTGCAGTTTACATTCGACAAATACATGCGGCGTGTGGCGCTTATGCTCAATCGGCTGGGAGTGAATGCCGTGGCCAGCGGACGCAACGACATCATGATCGACGGCCGCAAAGTGAGCGGCAACGCATTCTACCACCTGCCAGAGAAAAGCATTGTGCACGGAACCATGCTTTACGACTCCGACATTGAAGCCATGGTGCACGCCATTTCGCCCTCCGACGAGAAGATTATAAGCAAGGGTGTGCAGAGCGTACGTCAGCATGTGACCAACCTGCGCGAACATATCGACCTCGACATAGAGCAATTCAAGGCTTTCGTGCGCAACGACATGTGCGACGAACCCACAATAGTGGTCGACGAACGAGGCATCGAACTCATCGAGGAAATCGAAAAGGAATATCTCACCCACGAATTCATTTACGGCAACAATCCCCGCTGCACCATTAGCCGCAAACAGCGAATTGAGGGCGTGGGCGAAATTGAGATTAACCTGGAGGTTAACGGCAACGTTATTCGCAACGTCAACATTCTGGGCGACTACTTTCTGGTGGGCGACATCGACCGCCAGCTCATCGACAAGCTGATTGGTACAGAATTCACACGCGAGGCCGTCGAGAAAGCTCTCGAGGGCACCGATATTGGCTCGATTATACTGAACTGCGACAACCAAAAATTCACCAATACAATATTTACACCTTAAAACAAACATCAAAAAACAATACCAATATGGAAGAGAAAAAAACATGTCTCTACGACTGCCACGTTGAACTTGGTGCAAAGATGAGCCCCTTCGGAGGTTTCATGATGCCAATAGAATACAGTACTATTATCGACGAGCACAATGCAGTACGCAATCACTGCGGTGTGTTCGACGTCAGCCACATGGGCGAAGTGATGGTGACAGGCGCCGATGCTGAGCGCTACGTAAACCACATATTCACCAACGACATCACCAATGCCCCGAAAGGAAAAATTTATTACGGCATGATGCTGTATCCCAACGGTGGAACAGTCGACGATCTGCTGGTATATAAAGTCGACGAGGCACAATTCCTGCTTGTCATCAATGCCTCTAACATCGACAAGGATTACGATTGGATGAAGCAGAACGCTGCCGGATTCGATGTAGTACTCGACAACCAAAGCGACGTTACCGGACAGCTCGCAATCCAAGGCCCCGATGCCGAACGAATTGTTAGCGAATTGTTCAAGATTGAGGTGGCTCACCTTGAATTCTACACCTTCGAATATGCCCAAGCCGACGGCGAAACCATCCTCGTGAGCCGCACAGGCTATACCGGCGAGGACGGATTCGAAATTTACGGATCGCACGCATTCATCATCAACGCTTGGAAACGCCTGCTTGCCAGCGGCGAAGTTAAGCCTTGCGGACTCGGATGCCGCGACACCTTGCGCTTTGAAGCCGCCCTTCCGCTTTACGGCCACGAACTGAGCGATGAGATTTCGCCAATAGAAGCCGGGCTGGGTATGTTTGTTAAGCTCAACAAAGAGGAATTTATCGGCAAGGAAGCCGTGGCCGAGCAGAAAGCCAATGGCGTTAGCAAGAAAGTTGTAGGCATCGAAATCCTCGACCGCGCCATTCCGCGCAACGGCTACGACATTGAAGTCGACGGTAACAAGATTGGCACGGTAACAACCGGCTACCACACCATCACCACCGACCGCAGCGTGTGCATGGCACTCATCGACGCCAAGTACGCCGCCATCGACACTCCGGTTGACATCCGCATCCGCAAAAAAGTGTTCCCTGGCAAGGTAGTGAAGAAAAAATTCTACGAAAAGAAATACAAGAAATAATTACAATTAAACAACAAACAAAAAACGATAAAAACCATGAGTAAAGTAATTGAAGGACTCTACTATTCTGAGTCGCACGAATTTGTAAGAATCGAAGGAGAATATGCATATGTAGGCATCACCGACTATGCACAGCATCAGCTTGGCAACGTAGTTTACGTTGATATGCCCGACGTTGACGACGAAGTAGCTCAAGGCGAAGAATTCGGCGCTGTTGAAAGTGTAAAGGCAGCAAGCGACCTTATCTCGCCTGTAACCGGAACAGTGGTTGAAGTTAACGAGGAACTTGCCGATAATCCACAGCTCATTAACGAAGATGCTTTCAGCAACTGGATTATCAAGGTGAAAGTTGACGACACCGAAGAACTCAAGAATCTTCTCGACGCCAAGGGATACGAGGCAATCTGCGAATAACAAGCTAACACGCCTCAGATTATGAGTTACAAGTATATTCCTCATACCCAAAGCGATATCGACGAGATGCTGAAGGCTATCGGGGCAACGACGGTCGACGACCTATACTCCGACATTCCAGAAAACATGCTCTTCAAAGGCGACTATAACCTGCCCGAATCAATGAGCGAGACCGAGGTGCGCCACTTCATCGGCAATCTGAGCCACCGCAACCAGGTGTGCAGCATATTTGCCGGTGCCGGTGCCTACAACCACTATGCTCCGTCGGTGGTGGGCCACATCATTGAGCGTTCTGAGTTTCTCACGGCATACACGCCATATCAGCCCGAGATATCGCAAGGCACTCTGCAATATATCTTCGAGTTCCAAAGCATGATGTCGGAACTCACCGGAATGCAATGCTGCAACGCATCGATGTACGATGGCCCGACAGCTGCAGCCGAAACCATGATGATGTGCGTTACGGCATCAAAGAAGCGCAACAAGGTACTCGTGTCGGCAACAATGCCTGCACACGTGCTGCGTGTAATGCGCACTTATGCCCATTTCCATGGCATCGACTTGCAGGAAGTAGCAGCCGTTGAGGGTGTTAGCGACCTCGACGCCATCAAAGTAGCTGCCGCTGCCGGAGATGTTGCCGGTGTGATTGTTGCCCAGCCAAACCGCTATGGCATCGTTGAAGACTACACCGGCCTTGCCGACGCACTTCACAGCAACAAGACTCTGCTGGGTATGTATGCCGACCCATCGGCACTGGCAGTGCTTAAGTCGCCTGCCGAATGGGGTGCCGACATTGCTTGCGGCGATGGACAGACCCTCGGCATGCCGCTGAGTTGCGGTGGCCCATACGTTGGCTATATGGCAACAACCAAGGACTTGGTGCGCAAGATGCCGGGACGAATCGTTGGCGCCACCCACGACGTTAACGGCCGACGTGCATTCGTGCTTACACTACAAGCCCGTGAGCAGCACATACGCCGCGAAAAAGCCAACTCGAACATTTGCTCCAATCAGTCGTTGATGGCACTCTATGCCACAGTGTATCTGTCGCTTATGGGACGCGACGGCATGAAAGAGGTGAATGCATCGAGCTATGCCAATGCCCACTATCTGCACGACGAACTGTGCAAGAGCAGCCACTTCAAACCGGCTTTCGACAAGCCGTTCCTGAAAGAGTTTGTGCTCAGCACCGACCTCGACATAGAGAAGCTGCAAAAGCACTTGCTTGCCAACGGCATCTTCGGTGCAGTTAAGGTGGCAGAAGGACAAGTTTCGTTCTGCGCAACCGAGAACAACACAAAGGAAGAAATCGAGCATTTGTTGAACGTAATCAAGAGCATTTGAAGATGAAACAATACGATAAACTGATATTCGAACTGTCGAAGAGCGGCCGTCGTGGCTACAGCCTGCCACAAAGCAGCCACACAGAATATTCGCTCGAAGAGCTTCCTTCGTTTGCACGCCGCAGCGAAGAACCGTTGCTTCCCGAGGTAAGCGAATTCGACGTAGTGCGCCATTTCACCAACCTTTCAAACAAGAACTTCGGCCTTGACACCGGATTCTACCCATTGGGCAGCTGCACAATGAAGTATAATCCGAAAATCAACGAGGATATGTCGAATCTTGAGGGATTCACAGCCATACATCCGCTTCAGCCAGCCGAAAGTATGCAAGGCGCACTTGAACTGTACTACAACCTGCAACGCTCACTTGCCGAGCTCACCGGGCTGTCGGAATTCACACTGAATCCGTTTGCCGGAGCTCACGGTGAGCTTACCGGCCTGATGGTGATGCGCCAATACCATGCCAAACGTGGCGACACCCGCCGCACTCGCGTGATTGTTCCCGACAGCGCCCATGGCACAAACCCTGCCAGCGCAGCTGTGTGCGGTCTGGAAATTGTGGAGGTGAAATCCACAGCCCGCGGCACCATCGACGTTGACGACCTCAAACCGTTGCTCGACGACACTATTGCCGGCATAATGATGACAAATCCAAACACCCTGGGCATCTTTGAATCGGAAATCCCGGAGATTGCACGTTTGGTGCACGAAGCCGGTGGCTTACTGTACTACGACGGAGCTAACCTTAACCCAATGTTGGGAAAATGCCGTCCAGGCGACATGGGATTCGACATCATGCACATCAACCTGCACAAGACATTCTCTACACCTCACGGTGGCGGTGGTCCAGGTTCCGGCCCTGTGGGTGTACGCGCCGGTTTGGAAGCATATCTACCTAACCCTCATGTAAGCAAACTTGCCGACGGCTCATACACCATCGATGAAGGCACAGACTCGCTTGGCTCCATTTCTGGATTCATCGGCAACTTCGGTGTGATGGTGAAGGCTTACACCTACATCCTGTCGCTCGGTAAAGAGAACGTGAAGAATGTGGGCCCAATGGCATCGCTCAACGCCAACTATATCAAGGAACAGCTCAAAGACTGCTACGAACTGCCTATATCGGGAGTATGCAAGCATGAATTCGTGTTCGACGGGCTAAAGGACAAATCGACAGGTGTAACCACCCTCGATGTTGCCAAGCGTCTGCTCGACTACGGCTACCACGCACCAACAATCTACTTCCCTCTGCTGTTCCATCAGGCAATAATGATTGAGCCTACCGAAACCGAAAGCAAGGAGACTCTCGACGAATTCATCGAGGTGATGCGCAAGGTTGCCAAAGAGGCGACAGAAGATCCCGACACAGTGAAGACAGCGCCCCACACCACTCTGGTGGGACGTCTCGACGAAACCACTGCAGCACGCAAACCGATTCTTAACTATCGCGACCTTATTGCACAATGACAACAAGCGACATCATAATTATCGGAGCAGGTCCCGGCGGCTACGAAACAGCCGTCGAGGCCGCTGCCAATGGACTGAGCACTACCATCATTGAGGCAGCTATGCCCGGCGGCACCTGTCTCAACGAGGGGTGTATACCCACCAAGACACTTTGCAAAAGCGCCGAAGTGGCCGACACACTTGCCGATGCTGCCAATCTTGGATTCGAGGTGAGCTACAGTGCCAACTGGAACCGTGTGATGGAACGCAAGAGCGAAGTTGTAGGCAAGCTGGTGAGCGGTGTGGAGTTTCTGCTACGCAATAAGCTCATAACCTACGTTAAGGGCACTGCACGCTTTGTTGATGCCCACACAGTGGCCGTGGGCGACGAAACATATTCGGCACCCAACATTGTGATAGCCACTGGTTCGGTAACCAAATATCTGCCGATTGAGGGGCTTCATCTGCCTGGAGTGATTACCTCGCGCGAGATTCTTAACATCGACCACATTCCCGAGAAGATGGTGATTATCGGCGGTGGCGTAATCGGTCTGGAGTTTGCATCGATATTCCGCAGTTTCGGCACCGAAATCACTGTTGTGGAATATGCAAAGGAAATACTGCCAAACTTCGACACCGACATAAGCAAGCGACTTAAAGCCGCGCTGAAAGCTCGTGGCATCGAAATAATCAACTCAGCTGCCGTGACCGGAGTGAGCGAAGGCGCCGAGGGCCTTGAAGTGCACTATCAGCTTAAAGGTGCCGACAAATCTGTGTCGGCTCCGCTGGTGCTTCTGGCTGTTGGACGAGCCGCCAACGTGGGTTCGCTGAATCTTGCCGAGGTGGGGATTGAATTCTCGCCACGAGGCATTACCACCAACGAATTCATGGAAACGAATGTGGCCGGAGTATACGCCATTGGCGATGTCAATGGCCGCTGCATGCTTGCTCACGCTGCAGTGGCTCAAGGCAAGGTGGCACTTCACCACATTATGGGCGACGACGCCAAATCGGCAGGCATCCGCCTGGATATCATGCCGGCAGCAGTGTTCACCCATCCCGAGGCTGCCACAGTGGGCCTTAGCGAAGACCAATGCAAGGCACAGGGCATAGAATATGCAGCAAAGAAATCGATGTATGGCGGTAACGGCAAAGCCTTGAGCATGAACGAACCCACCGGCATATGCAAACTGATTATCGATGCATCGAGCCGCCGCATTCTGGGATGCCACATCCTTGGTGCACATGCTGCCGACATAGTCCAAGAGGCTACCGCTCTTATAAACTGCAATGCCACCATCGACACGATGCTCGACACCATCCATCCTCACCCCACACTCAGCGAGGTGCTGATGGAGGCTGCCAAGGCATTCTGAATCTCATCAACTACCACACTGCGATGCTTCTGAACGAGAAAATAGCTTTGATGCGCATAGCAACCGACCTGGTGAAAGCCGACGAAATCATAGATTTCGAGGAATTGGAGCGCATGAATGTAATAGAAAAAACTTTTGGCATTACCGCCCAACAATGCGTTGATGCCCAAGAGATTGCGTTCTCCGATGCTATTGCCATGCTTGCCACTCTGCCACAACATGAGGTCGACAAGATGGTAGCGGCACTCGACGAGCTGTCGCTCTCCGACGGTAGTTGCACCACAACTGAAGCCATTCTTCTCATCTCGGTGCGTCGTGCTCTGCAGAAAAGCACTCGCACGCACACCGAGGTGATGAAGTCGCTTCCCGATATCCACTCAATTGCACCACTGACAGTGGTGTATGTGGAAAGTCAATACGATGAAGCTGCCAATCGGCAAATCGGCAGCACATACAACCATATCAGCAACGAGCTACGGCTGGCCGGATTCAACTTTATCTACATTCCGAGACTCACCGAAAGCTATCGGCATCTGGGCACCGAATTCATTGAATCGGTGATATCAAACATAGCTCCAGGACTAAAGCCAACATCGGTAAGCCACATTGCATCGTCGCTGTGCAACATCACTACCGCCGATTTTTGCCGACGGATTCTGGTAAATAAGATGGGCATCAGCGACCTAAAGGATACTAAGCCCTCGCTGCTGATAAAGATAGGCGAATCGATGGTGATTAACAAGAGGCCATGCGCAATGAGCGAGCAATGCGACGCTGACGGACACTGCACAAGCACATCGATGTTGCAGCAAATACCCGAATATCTCCTGCTCCGTCTCGACATGGCCAAGGAAAGCATCGAACAGACTGTCCACAACTTTGTAGAACAATTCCATTCGCTGCTGAGCAACGACCGGTTCATGGTGGAATGCCCACGCTCCGGTGAACGCAAATTCAGATATTCAGGTTTCCACAAGACGCTGGTCGACATGTTGGTGTTTCCAGGCAACAAGGTTGAAAGCGATGTGCTTATCGACGTCAGACAGCGCAGCATAGTGCTGACCGACCTCGACGAAGAGCTGAAGATACCGGCTCATCAGCGCACACTTTATTCGCTTCTGCTGCTTGCCCAAGCAGTAGGACGCACCATCAACATCACCAACCCCGACGGCTCGGTAAACCGCGCTTTTTCAACTTTATATGAATGGATTGGCAAGGACGACACCGACGCCCGTCCTCTTGACAAGGGAATAACGCAGAATCTGTCGAAAATCCGGAGTGCAGTTGCCGACATTGCCATGTTGAAGAACCGCACTCAATACACACCGATACGCAAGGATGACACCGTGACTCTTGGAATACCGGCGCAGAAGATTTTCATTCTCGACAAAGGAGCAACCACGCCCATTCCTTTGGCTCAATGCAGCCGCTGGACAAAACTACTTATGAAATAAGCGATGGAGCAATCGCACAGCTTCAGCCACAATGAGTACCGGCGATGTGGCTGCCACGATTATTGCCCACACTCCTAACGACAAGGGCATGGTGCTGAACATATCGCCACCGAAATTAACAATCAGTACGAGCCCCACGAGTATGGTCAACTCAATCCATGAAAAAGTTGCCGACGAACGCATGGCGGCAAATGCCGAGCCTCCGCTGCGGAACGATTTCACATTGAACATGTTCCAGAACTGAAGCATCACAAAAGTGGTGAAGAAAACTGTGAGGTTGTGCACCGAAAGCACACCATCTTCATTCATCAGCACAAGCATGGTGGTCATCACCCCAACGAACAGCAGTGCGCACAGCAAAACCCACATCCCCATGTGCAAATCGACGATTCGGTCGGTCGACTTACGCGGCCGGTCGTTCATCACACGCTCCGACGGGGGTAAAGTGGCGAAAGCCACCGCTGCCAGTGTGTCCATTATCAGGTTCACATAAAGCATTTGTGGAATGGTGAGCGGCGATTCTGCTCCAATGAGCGAACCGATAAGCACCAGCATACATGCCGACACATTTATGGTGAGCTGGAAAATGAGGAACCGCTGAATATTTCGATAGAGCGAGCGTCCCCACATCACAGCCTTCACGATGTTGGCAAACGAATTGTCGATAATAGTGATGTCGCTCGATTGCTTTGCCACCGAGGTGCCATCGCCCATCGAGATGCCCACCTGGGCGGCTTTCAGTGCAGGAGCGTCGTTAGTGCCGTCGCCGGTAACTGCCACCACCTCGCCGCGCTGCTGAAGCAGGCGCACCAGTCGTTGCTTGTCCATCGGACGTGCCCGGCACATTACCTTCACTGCAGCGGCAACCTCTGATGCTTCATCGTCGGGAAGTTGCTGGAAGTCGGAGCCATTAATCACACTGTTAGGCGACGAATCGATGTCGATACCCACCTGACGTGCAATCTCACAAGCAGTGCCGCGAGTGTCGCCGGTTACAATCTTCACCTCCACACCGGCACGGTGGCATTCAGCTATGGCATCGGCAACATCGTGCCGCACCGGGTCGGCGATGCCCACAATTCCCTGAAGCACAAGCTTGGATATGTTCAGTTTCTGCCCGGCAAATATTGTGGCGATATCACTGTCCTCGATTTCGGCATATGCAAAAGCCAATGTGCGCATGGCGCGATGCTGATATCTCGCAAGAGCATCGTTAATTTCCTCGTCCTTTTCAGCAATAGGAGTTGCGGCATTGCCCACACTCGAGCACATGGCCATCACAATTTCCGGAGCACCTTTCACCAGCAACAGATTACGGCCATCGGATGCAGCAACCACCGTAGCCATATATTTTCGCTCGGTTGAGAACGGCAACTGCTCAATCACCCGTGCGCTGTCGCGCAAAGTACGATAGTCGATACCACGACTATAAAGCCACATCAACAGAGCCCCCTCGGTAGGATTACCCACTGGCGACGATGAGCCATCCGATGCAATGGTTAGATTTGCAGTAGAGTTGACTGCAATGCCCAATGGCAACACGTCATCGGAACGAAGACCGTCAAACAGCAGGCTGTCGGCCACTTTCATACGGTTTTGAGTGAGAGTGCCTGTTTTATCGGTGCAGATAACCGTAGCGGCGCCCATGGTTTCGCAAGCATGCATCTTGCGCACCAGATTGTTGGTGGCAAGCATCCGGTTCATACTCAATGCGAGGCTAAGAGTAACGCTCATGGGCAAACCTTCGGGCACCGATACCACTATCACCGTCACGGCAAGCATAAAGTAGTTAAGTATGTGCGAAGCCAGCGTCATCACATCGTCCACCGGCCCTACAATGAGGGCCTTGGCGGTAAGAGCCACAAAAGTAATGGCAGCCACGGCATACCCGAAGCGACTTATTTGGCTGGCAAGATGGCCAAGCTGTTGTTGCAACGGGGTGAGCACACCACTGTCGATCTGCGCACCTTCATACACCTTTCCATAGTCGGTGGCATCGCCCACACGCTCCACAAGCATAATGCCATGCCCATCGGCCACCATCGAACTTCGCATCACATAGTTCGACGGATAGGTTGCTTCCGAATCAAAGTGAGCCGGGTCGGTAGTCTTCGATGCAATAGGCTCTCCGGTTAGAGTTGATTCATTCACCTGCAGCGACACCGCTTCGAGGAGGACACCGTCGGCCGGCACCTCATCGCCCTGGTTGAGCAACACCACATCGCCAACCACGATATCCTTGCGCGGCACCTCAACCACCACACCCGAGCGGATTACAGTGCACAAAGCATCGTCGCTCACAGTATTGAGACGCTCGAAGGCGCGTTCTGCCCGCCATTCAAACACAAAACTGGCAATGGTGGCAATGAGGATAGCCATCAGTATACCGAGCGGCTCCATGAGCACACCATAACCTTTGGCCGATATTTCGGTGACGGCGATGATTATCGACAGCACCCAGGCCACCATTAATATCTTTATTATCGGGTCGTTGAATTTCTCGAGGAGCAAGCGCCACAGAGGATCCTTCTTAGGTGGTGTAAGCACATTTGCCCCATGCAAGCGACGGCTCTCAATCACCTGCTCGTCGCTTAGTCCTGTAATCTGTTTAGTCTGGTCAGTCATAATACATAAACTCAAACAAAAGTAGCACCATAAGGTTCGACTCATCCACCAATTGCAACATTGCAACGAAATCCACCACCCAAAAACAATAATTCGCTACAACATTATATTTGTTCGTCGCTGCTCCATAACAGGGTATATATTTGCTGTACGATTCAGTTAAGCAACAATATCGATGACAAAACGAATCGCGGGTGTGGCCGATTCTCCGCCTGACATTACTATCATAGCACACAAATATCCAGGCAGCACCCACTTTTTGAAAAGCTTTCGATATTTTTGTAATACTCAATCGATTTATACGACATATATTATAGATAACAAAAATAAAAGCACTACTACAATGAGTAACAAACAGACAGAAATGAAATGGTTTCACGTAGTTAGCGTGATGAGTGTAATAGCCGCCATAGTAATCGGCTTGTTCATAGCTATTCCATACTACAACGTATGGCAGCAGGAGATGTCGGGCCGTGCAGAATTTGCCAAGGCCGAGCAGAACCGTAAGATTCGCATAGAGGAGGCCAAGGCCAACCTCGAAGCCGAGAAGCTCAACGCACAGGCCGAAATCGAACGCGCCAAGGGTGCCGCCGAAGCCATCCGCATTGAAAACGGCAGCATCACACCCACCTACATCCAGTATCTTTGGGTGCGCCAGCAGTCCGACCTCAGCGACAAGACCATCATCTACATTCCCACCGAAACCAACCTGCCTATTCTTGAGGCAAACCGTATGAACAGATAACCATAGGGGAATGGAATCAAAGCATACTGCCCCCGTATTCACCTCGATGTGGCTGCGGGGCAGTGTATTATTATAGCCCGTGTGAGGCAAAACTGATAAAATTTGTGTAACTTTGTGGCTCGAAAACGTTTAACAAGCAAAAAAGAGTAAAGATATGTCGATAGAAAACATCATATCGGAGGCCGTTGCCAAAGCGGTAAGCGCCCTCTACGGCATCGATGCCGATGCTTCGAAAATTGCCTTGCAGCCCACCAAGAAAGAGTTTGAAGGCAACTTCACCGTAGTAGTGTTCCCTTTCGTGAAAATGTCGAAGAAAAAGCCTGAGGACACCGCCCGGGAAATAGGCAATTACATAAAGGAGAATTGCGGAGCCGTGAAGGATTTCAACGCAATAAATGGCTTCCTGAACATTGTAGTTGAGCCGTCGTTCTGGGCCAATGTACTCAAGCACATCGACGAGACTCCCGACTACGGATTCAAGGCTGTGACACCCGACAGCGAACTGGTAATGATTGAATATTCGTCGCCAAACACCAACAAGCCGCTACACCTTGGCCACGTGCGCAACAACCTGCTGGGATACAGCCTCAGTGAAATACTCAAGGCCAACGGATACAAGGTGGTGAAGACCAACATCGTAAACGACCGCGGTATACACATCTGCAAGTCGATGCTGGCATGGGAAAAATGGGGCAACGGCGCAACCCCCGAATCCACCGGAAAGAAGGGCGACCACCTTATCGGCGACTTCTATGTGCTGTTCGACAAGCACTACAAGGCCGAGGTGAAGCAACTGATGGCCGAAGGGCTCAGCGAAGAGGAAGCCGCAGCCAAATCGCCGCTGATGCACGAAGCACGTGAGATGCTGCAGAAGTGGGAAGCCGGCGACGAGAAAGTGCGCGCCACATGGAAGATGATGAACGATTGGGTGTATGCCGGGTTCGACCAAACCTACCGCCGTCTGGGCGTTGATTTCGACAAGATATACTACGAGAGCAATACCTATCTGGAAGGAAAGGAAAAAGTGCTTGAAGGACTGGAGAAAGGACTGATGTACCGCAAGGAAGACGGCTCGGTGTGGGCCGACCTCACCGGCGAAGGCCTCGACCAAAAACTGTTGCTGCGCAGCGATGGCACTTCGGTGTATATGACCCAGGACATTGGCACTGCCAAGCTCCGCTATCAGGACTACCCCATCGACAAGATGATATATGTGGTGGGCAACGAACAGAACTACCACTTCCAGGTGCTGTCGATTCTGCTCGACCGTCTCGGCTTCAAGTGGGGCAAGGACCTTGTGCACTTCTCCTATGGAATGGTAGAACTGCCCGAAGGAAAGATGAAATCGCGCGAAGGTACCGTTGTCGATGCCGACGACCTGATGGACGAAATGATTGCCACCGCTAAAGCCACTTCGGAAGAACTCGGTAAACTCGATGGCTGCAGCCAGGACGAAGCTGATAACATCTCGAGAATCATTGGCCTCGGTGCTCTCAAATACTTCATCCTGAAAGTTGACCCACGCAAGAACATGACCTTCAACCCAAAGGAATCAATCGATTTCAACGGCAACACCGGACCATTCATCCAGTATACCTACGCACGTATACAGTCGGTGCTCCGCAAAGCTGCCGAGCAAGGCATCTGTACTTGCCCCGACATTGCTGCATGCGCTCCAAACGACAAGGAGGTTGCCCTCATACAACGCATTGCCGACTTTGGCAACGTTGTAGCCGACGCCGGAAAGAGCTACAGCCCTGCCCAGATTGCCAACTACACCTACGATCTGGTGAAGGAATACAACCAGTTCTACCACGACTTCTCGATTCTGCGCGAAGAAGATGGCAATGTGCGCGCTCTGCGTCTGCTGCTTTCGAAAAACGTGGGCGAGATTATCCGTCGCGGCATGGCCTTGCTCGGGATCGAAGTCCCCGACCGAATGTAATCGATTCTCGCTGCTGTGGACTTGAAAATCTCGATTATCGTCCCCGTTTACAATGCAGAGAAAACATTAAAGCGTTGTATCGACAGTATAATGGCTTAAAATACTGTTTGTATAGATATAAGTATCAAAAAAGTCAGATAAACAGCAAATAAAGGTGAACGGGCATTGAAAAATGCCGAAATATGTATAACTTAGCAACCATAGACAAAAAATAATTACTATGTACACTAACAACTTTGAATCGAGCGAAATATCGCTCGGAACCTACGTGTCGCAAGTGATGCGCCGCGTGTACGTGAAAATGTTTCTGGCCCTAATAGTAACAGCAGTGACAGCATGGTTCGTATCGTCGAGTCCTGCCCTGCTCACCATCTTGTTTTCAAACACTTGGAGCGTATTTGCTCTGATGGGCGTTGAGGTGCTTCTGGTAATTGCTATCTCAGGTGCCATCAACCGATTGAGCAGTTCCATGGCAACACTTCTGTTCTATCTGTTTGCAATAGTCAACGGTGCATCGTTGTCGGTAATCCTGCTGGCATACACCGCACAGTCAATATATTTCACTTTTGCTATGACGGCCGGTGTGTTTGGCGCTATGAGCATCTACGGCTATTTCACGCAGAACGACCTCAGCCGAATGGGCTCGTTCCTGATGATGGCTTTGTTTGGCCTTATCATTGCCATAGTGGTGAACATATTCCTTGGCAGTTCGCAACTTGAATGGATTATCAGCATTGTGGGCATAGCCATCTTTATTGGCCTCACAGCATGGGACACCCAGAAAATCAAGCAGATGGCTGCAATGAGCGACGGTAACTCGGCTGAGAAGCTTGCCACCATTGGCGCTCTTTCGCTTTATCTCGACTTCATCAACCTGTTCCTATATTTGCTTCGATTCCTCGGCAACAGCCGCGACTAATCCGGGAACAGCACTAATAGCACTACAAAGGGAAAGGCTATATTTGGCTTTTCCCTTCATTTTTTATCCGACATTCGGAAAATTAACTATTTATAACTCTATAATGTTAAATCAGTTGTAATGAAAAGTGGAGAATTACGAATATTTATCATTAAATTTGTAAACAAACATACTGAACAAACTTTTATACTACAACCTAATGATTAGCATTGCCGAACGCCACAAACACATCCTCGACTGTCTGGCACGCGATGGATATGTAAGAGTAGCCGAGATGGCCAAGGAACTCGATGTTACCACCGTAACAATCCGTAAAGACTTGAAATATCTTGAGGAGAAAAAGTTGCTCTATCGCACACACGGTAGCGCCAGCCCGGTGAATCCACAGACTCAGGAAGTGGAAGTGCGTGAGAAGGAGAAAATACACATCGACGAGAAACGCCGCATTGCAATGGCTGCCGCACAGCTCATCGAACCTGACGATTCTATTATCATTGCTTCGGGCTCAACGGTGCAGATGCTTGGCGACTTCATCCAGCCGCAAGGACATCTAACTGTGGTGACATCGTCGCTGAAAACTGCCGTACAGCTTAATTCGATGGACCGTGTGGATGTGATTCAGCTTGGAGGAAATGTGCGCAAAAACTCACTCTCAGTGGTGGGTGTTTACACATCGCAGTTCTTTGAGCAAATCACTTGCTCGAAACTGTTTCTCGGTGTCGACGGCATCGACCTCGACTATGGCATTACAAACTCAAACATCGAAGAGGCTCTGCTTAACATAAAGATGATTGAGGCATCGCAGCGCACCATCATTATGGCCGACTCGTCGAAGTTCGGCCGCCGCGGATTCGGCCGCATCTGCAACCTCGACCGTATCGACGTGATTATCACTGACAGCGGAATCACTGCATCTGTGGCACGTGCCATCGAGGACGCCGGCATCGAGCTTATCATAACATAAGCATCAACGCGACGCTGTGCGGCTGTAGCTCACTATTACAACTCCGGCAAACACTGTTACCGTGGCAAGCACCTTTTGCCATGACAGTACATCCATGCCCAATGCAATGCTGATTAATATGGCTATTATGGGCTGCACATACGAGTATAAGCTCACCAGCGTGGGACGTATGCGCTTCTGCCCTACAGGAATCAGGAAATAGCTGATGAATGTGGCACCAACGATGAGAAACGCCAACTCGGCAACGTAGTGTGGCGGCAGGCTTAGGTAATCGATATTCACCAGTTCACGGCCGGCAAACGGCAATGCCATCGCCGTGGAGAAAAGGAATATCCATTTCATGAAGGTAACCACCGAATAGCGCTGTATCACAGGCTTGAAAATACCCAGATATAGTGAAAAACAAAGGCCGTTGGCAATCATCAGCAACACGGCCGTGGAAGTTGTGGTGGCAGGGCCGCCGGAGCCAACGCTATTAAGAATCAGGAATATGATGCCGGCAAAACTAAGAGCCACACCTCCAGCCTTTTTCAAAGTGATAGGCTCGTGGATTGCCACTGCTGCAATGAACATGGTATAGATTGGCGAAAGCGAACTCACTATGGAGCAATCCATGGGCGTGATGTCGTGAATGGCCATCAGGAATGTTATCTGCGTGAGAAAGAATCCAAGCACCGATGCCATGAAAATGCGTGGATAATCGGCACGTCGCACCTTCTCGGCGGGAATAAACAGCGATAACAGCCAAAACAACAGACCTGCACCGATTGAACGCAGACAGAACAGCGCTACTGGCGATATCAGGCCATCGGAGGCAAGCCCCTTGCATCCAATAATGTTGAATCCGAATATTGCATATGCCACAAAGCACGCCAAATGGCCCCACTTGCTACTTGAATTGTTCATCCGATTCCGAGATTTAGGCTACAAAATTAGTACTTTCAATTCAGATTGCCGCAAAGGTTGCCGCAAATGATTTCCATTATTGTCATTCCGAAATATTTTCGTACATTTACATTGATAAAACACATATTAAAGCCTCTGCTCATGAAACAGGAAACAAAGACATTATGCACATTCGTTATAGCCGGCATCAATTATCACGATGCTTTCGAAGTTTGGAACTGTCTGATGCCCGGCACCAAACTCAAGATTGTGCGCGAAAGCAACAACACCCACGACCCCGACGCAATTCTCCTGACTTTCGACTGGTCGAATCCTGAAATAGGCATTTCAGAAGAGTTCAAGATTGGATACGTGCCACGGTACTGCAACGAGCCTGTGGCTACACTGATCGACATGGGATGGCTCGACTTTCTGGAATGCCGACTTACTGAAATCGACAATGAACCACACGACAACGGAATCCATGCCGAGATACGAATCAGGCGAAACCACGAAACTGCATTATAATGAAAAACTCTTTAACTTGCCGATCTAGAATCTCGTGGATTTTATATACATTTGCACAAGTTAACCAAACGCAACCAGGAAAATGAAACAACTCTTCGTAACCATCATCACTGCAATAGCCACAATGGGCTTTGCTAATGCTCAAGAAGTAAAAATCAATGTTGACGCCAACGCCCGATGCCAGCAAATCGAAGGCTGGGGGACATCGCTCTGCTGGTGGGCCCATATGTGCGGCCAGTGGGAGAATGAAGCTGCCATCGACCAGCTTGTCGACATGATTATCGGTTACGACGACCTTAACATGAACATTTTCAGATATAACATCGGCGGGGGCGACGACCCTTCGCACATCGACGGACACATGACAAAGGGAAAAGGCAAACGCGCCGAAATGCCCGGTTTCAAGGACGGACCTGACAAACCATACAACTGGAATGCCGATGCCGGACAACGGAAAATAATGCTGAAGATAAAGCAGCGCCGACCCGACGCCGTGTTTGAGGCATTCTCTAACTCGGCACCCTACTGGATGACAATCAGCGGCTGCTCGGGTGGCAACGGCGACGGAAGCATCGACAACCTTCGTCCCGAATACTACGATGCATTCTGCGAATACCTGCTCGATGTGTGTCGATTCTACCGCGACCAATACGGCATCACATTCAAGACTCTCGAACCGTTCAACGAGTCGACTTCGAGCTACTGGAATTATCTCGGCTCGCAGGAAGGCTGTCACTTCGATGTGGAATCGCAGATTGCCGTGCTCCGCAAGCTGTATCCAATGCTTCAGAAGAGCGGGCTCAGCACCGTGCTGTCAGCATCTGACGAAACCAGCCTTACCGCCACCATAAAAGTGCTCGAAAGCTATATGGCCACTCCCGATGTCATTAAAATGCTCGGGCAGTTCAACACCCACACATATTCCGGGACAAATGCTGAACGTGCCCGCCTGCATTCCATGATCGAAGGCTGTAAATTGCCGTTCTGGCAATCGGAAACCGGACCGCAATGGGACGATGAGCTGAAGCCAAAGGGAAACAGCAGCTTTGAGAGCAACCTCTATCTGGCAAAGAAAATGTTTGCCGACCTCAAGATAATGCAGCCACAGGCATGGCTCGACTGGCAAATGGTTGAAGAAGGCAATGAAACATGGTGCCTGTTCCGAGGCAATTTTGCTACCGGCGAATTCAAGCGCGTGAAAAACTATTACGTGCGCATGAACGTAACCCGATTCATCCGCCAAGGCTACACCATCATCAACACCGACAGCGGCAACACCCTCGCAGCAGTGAGCCCCGAAGGCGACAAGGTTGTGGTAGTGGCACTAAACCTTGAGGAGAACAGCCACAAGGCCAACATATCGCTCAACGGCTTCGGGAAACCAGGCAAAAAGGCAAAGGTTTACCGCACATCGGCCACCGAAGACTGCGCCGAGCTGAAAGATGCAAAGATATCATCAGGACGCATTGCCACCACCTTGGTCCCGATGAGCATCACCACATATGTGATTCCGATAAAATAACAACAATACATATTTAGACTGAATGAAATCGATACGCGAACTCTACCGTATTGGCATTGGACCGTCGAGCAGCCACACTATGGGGCCGCAACGAGCTGCCAAACAGTTTCTTGAACGTCACAGCAATGCTGCACGCTTCGAGGTGACCCTCTACGGCAGCCTTGCCGCTACCGGCAAAGGCCACATGACAGATTCGGCAATTCTTAATGTGCTCAATGCACAGGCTCCAACCGAAATAATCTGGGAGCCTCACGTGTTTCTGCCGTTCCACCCAAATGGGATGAAATTCTGCGCCTTCACTGCCGAAGGTGAGTGCGCCGAGCAATGGACAGTGTATAGCGTTGGCGGCGGGGCACTTGCCGAGGAAGGCGACTCGCTGAACGACACTCCTGAAGTGTACGAAATGAGCACCATGTGCAACATACTTGACTGGTGCGAGCGCACCGGACACGGATTCTGGGAATACGTCGAGATTTGCGAAGGAAAAGAAATATGGGATTACCTTGCCGAAGTGTGGAATGTCATGAAGGCCGCCATACAGCGTGGGCTCGATGCCGAGGGTGTGCTTCCCGGTCCATTGAACCTGCGTCGCAAAGCCTACTCATACCATATTAAGGCACGGGGATACAAGGATTCTCTGCATTCGCGCGGGTTGGTGTTCTCATATGCCTTAGCTGTGGCCGAGGAGAACGCATCGTGCGGGAAGATAGTAACTGCGCCTACCTGCGGTTCTTGCGGAGTGGTTCCTGCCGTGCTGTACCATCTACAGAAGAGCCGCGACTTCAGCGACGTACGCATTCTCCGCGCACTTGCAACTGCGGGTCTTGTAGGCAACATTGTAAAGCACAATGCATCAATTTCAGGAGCCGAGGCCGGATGCCAGGCCGAAGTCGGGGTGGCATGTTCCATGGCAGCCGCAACCGCCAGCCAACTGTTTGGCGGCAGCCCGGCACAGATTGAATATGCCGCCGAAATGGGACTTGAGCACCATCTGGGTATGACGTGCGACCCAGTGTGCGGACTGGTGCAGATACCGTGCATTGAGCGCAATGCCTATGCTGCAGCACGCGCTCTCGATTCGAACATCTACTCTGCATTCACCGACGGGCATCATAGAGTGTCGTTCGACCATGTGGTGGAAGTGATGAAGCAAACCGGGCACGATTTGCCCTCGCTATACAAGGAAACAGGCGAAGGAGGCCTCGCCAAGGATTATCACCAAATGGAATAATCCCGACAGCACCCTACTCTATCGCCTCGAGCAGGAACGAAACCGGACGGAATCCGTCGTTACACGACACCATAGCCGTGTGGGGATTGCGCATCCAGCCGTCATACAGATTCGATGCGCCGCTTGCCAAGGCAAACACAAACGGCTGCAACGACATCCAGGCACTTTCGCACATTCCGTCGGGACGCATCGCATCTTGCGAAATGAATTCGGCTCCAAGCTGCATATCGCACGCATGCTCAATGGGATTCTCATAGCGTTCCATCAAATCGCGGTACTCGGCCTTACGAATAATTGTTATCTTTACCTGTTTCATGATATCTGATATTGAAACTCGGATGTAAATATAATAAAAAATGACAAGAGAGCGGCACTATCGCAGCGACGCTCCCCCTAAAAAACTTAAATACACGCTACAGACGCCTGCCTAATCACTACAAACCTGGAAGTCTGCCATACACCGTCACTCCCAATCTTCGACAGCGATGCCGAGTAATGTGCGTGTATGCGGTGGTTAGGCTCACTCACCTATGAGCATCCGACACGTAGCGTTTTATCTGAAATGCATTGGCAAAAACTGATAAAGGCAGCCGGGTGCCCTTTTCCGGCTGCCTATATTGAGAATCAGGTTAAATTACCAACCTGGATTTTGCTGAATGTTCGGGTTCATCTGAATTTCGTTCAGAGGAATAGGCCACAAGTTGTAGTGGTCGCCACCCCACAGATAGTGGTAAGTAGCCTGGCCCCACATCTGACGGAGACCGTTGTATTCCATAACCGGGTTAGCTGCTGAACCAGCGTTGAACTGGAAGTACTTGTCGTCCTTCCAAGTGCCCCAACGGAGGATACCGAAGTTGCTCCAGTTGGCGTCGCGGTCCATTATGCCTGTGAAGAGGTTCATCCACATGTTGTATGGGTCGTTTGGAATGTGGTTCAGGTTTTTGTAAACACCGATAAGCGTACGACCCCGTTTTGGGATTGGATGAAATCTATGCATATGAAAGGAGAGCGTCGCTGAAAACAGAGGCGCTCTCCCATAAAACCTAAATATACACTACAGATGTTTACTTTACCACAACAGGGCGAATAAGGCCGCCACCCATCGAGACCTTGCCAGAGTCGACTTTCATATCGACAATAAACGAAGTGCGGGGATGCACCTCTTCGGCACTCTTATGTGCATGGAACACATAGTGGCTTTTACCTTGCAGGTCGGTGAACGGTGCTCCATGGCCTACACCTACCATACCTTCGTATCGGCGAAGGATAGGATTGTCAGCACTCTTGGTCCAAGGGCCAAGAGGCGAGGTTGCTGTTGCCACACCTATGGCATAATCGTGACTCTCGTAGCCGTTGGCTGAATAGATAAGATAATAGATATCGTCTTTTTTAAGTACCGATGGACCTTCAACCACTTTGGGCCATATTAGCTCCCACTCTTCTTCGGCCTTGATACAGTAAGTATCTGTTTCGGGCTTGATACTCAGCAGGTCGTCGTTAAGCTCAACCACATGGATGTATTCGCCATCGTTTGGTGTGAAATGTGCATAATAGAGATATGCCTTCCCATCAGTGTCAAAGAATACAGATGTATCAATGTTCGGTTCTTCCATGAGAGGTTTCTTCTCAGCCTGAACGAATGGGCCTGTAGGACTGTCGCTAACCGCAACATTCATATGAAGGTCGGCTGAGTAGAACATATAATACTTTCCACCAACATTATAAACTTCAGGAGCCCAGAACCACTTGTCGCCATAGGAATTTTCCTTTAGCAGAGCAGCTCCGGCATAATGCCATTGTTCCAAATCGGTTGACCAATAGCAATCGATACCGTCGGGGTTGAAAGTTCCGTAGGCATAGTACTTATCTCCATCGACGAGGATATATGGGTCGGCAATGGGAAGCACATCATTAACCACTTCAACCTTGGATGTTTTAGCACCGCTGCACGAGCAAAGCAACAGCAGCGAAATAACGAGAAAATTAAGCGAAACCTTCATTATTTTACAATCATTGGGTTAATAAGTTTTCCTTCGAGAGCAACAACACCGCCATCCTTGAAGAACATATCAACAATGAATGAATTTCGTGGGTGAACTTCAGTAGTGCTCTTATGAGCGTGGAACACATAATGCCATTTGCCGTCGAGGTCGATGAAAGGAGCGCCGTGACCACAACCCACCAATGCACCATAACGACGGAGAACCGGATTGCCCGAATACTTGGTCCAAGGACCGGTAGGCTTATCGGCTGTAGCATAGCCGACAGCATAGTCGGGACTGGTGTAACCATTAGCCGAATAGAGCAGATAATACTTGCCATCGTGTTTGAAAACCGAAGGGCCTTCAGTTACACGAGGCATAACTGTTTCCCAAGTGTTGTAATCGGCATGGACACATTCTTTGATGGTCTCCATGTTGATACTCTTATAGTCATCGTTAAGTTCAGCCACATAGATAGTGTTGCCCTGGGACTGTACGCTCCAACGAACGAAATAGAGATACGGTTTGCCATCTTCATCCCAGAAAATCGAAGAGTCGATATTGCCTTCGTTAGGCATCATCGGAGTCTTCGGGTCCATAACGAATGGGCCTTTTGGAGAATCGCCGAAAGCGAAGCACACACGCTCCTCGGCCGAGTAGGTCATGACATACTTTTTGAGTTTTTCTACGTAGTAAACCTCAGGTGCCCAGAACCACTTGGATCCGTATGAATCCTTCATGTTGAGGGCGAGGCCTTCGTTGCGCCAATGCTCAAGGTCGTCCGACGAATAGCATTGAATACCATTGTCGGCATATGTTCCGTAAATGTAGTACTTCTTTTCGTTGTGGTCGACGTAGATATACGGGTCGGCCAATGGGACAACAAACGATGTGATGTCCCAAGCGGGTTTGCTTGGCTGGTTAGAGCCACCGTTGCCGCCAGTTGGGTCGTCGGGTTCATCGTCGCCACCGCAAGCCAATGCAAAAGCCAAAGGTAGCATGATGGCAGCAAATGCTATGGGTTTAAGTAACTTATTCATTGCTAAATATAATTAATGGTTAGTATTATTTTATTACAGGCACATCGGCAAAGTTTGATGGGGTTTGGAAAGCAACAGTGGGCCATCCATCGGCATCCCATTGGATTTTGTCGAGGAGCACCTGACGGCCACGTCCAGGATCGCCCTTTGCATAGGCATGATAGAGCATCCACACGTTTTTGTCATCGTCTTCAAGCCAAATGGAGTTGTGACCGGTACCGGCCCAACGGCTGTCGCCTTTGACTATGAGTTCATGCTGATTATCGAGCATACGGCCACCCGACTTATTGACGTAGGGGCCAAACAGACTCTTTGAACGGCCAACAACAGTGATATAAGTGCTGTTTGCGCCCTCGCAGCAGCTGCCGGTAGAGCATATGAGATAGTAGTAGCCGTCGCGTTTCCACAAGTTGGAGCCTTCGTAGGCATTTCCGGCAATACGCACCATGGTGTCCTTCTTTGGTGTGATAACCAAGTCGTCGGTAACATCGAGTTCAACGATATAAATACCATTGAAGCTACCCCAAACCATATATGGCTTGCCATCCTCTTCCCAATAGAACTGGTCGATACCGTTGTCGACACCCATCTGACGAGCATTGAACACCCAGCCTTTAGGCGAGAATGGGCCTTCGGGCTTGTCGGCTACGGCATAACCGATAGTGCTCACCCAGCCGTTGCCCCATTCGGCAAGCGAGTAGAAGAGTACATACTTATTCTTGATATACCGGATTTCAGGAGCCCAGAGCGCAGCGCTACGAGTAGCATCGGGGTTACCCGGTTCAAAATCAGGACGGTTATAGTCGGTGAAACAAGTGGCTGGCTGGCGTTCCCAGTTCACCATATCTTTCGACTTGAAAACGGGGATGTTTCGGGTGTCCTCTGTACCGTATAGGTAGAAGTAGCCGTCCTGCGCACGGATGGCAGTCGGGTCAGGAACACTGTAAGGCACAACAGGGTTGTTGTATTCCTTCGTTGCAGGCTTGTCGGCAGAGCCACCCTGGTTGTTACCGCCTTGGTTGCCATTGCCGCTGCCATTGTCGTCATCGCCTCCGCAAGCTGCAGCAAATGTGCCTAAAGCCAGCACGACAACGACTGAAAGTATAAACGATATTCTTTTCATAAGCAAAAATTGATTCTACAACAAGATATTAACGACGTTTGTTCGATTTTTTGCGATTCTTTGAATCCTTATTTTTGATAAACGGCACAGGAGCCTTAGTTGAGGCTACCTTGCTTTGGATATAAGGCCATCCTTCATTGTCCCAAAGCACTTTGTCGAGAAGCACCTGACGCGGGAAGTCGGGACGAGCAAGTTCGAAAGCGTGGTATAGCATCCAAGTTTCGTGGTTATCATCTTCAACGAGGAATGAGTTGTGACCGGTTCCGGCGAAAGTGGTGTCGCCGCCAAGCATAATCTCGTGCTTGTTGTCGAGCATACGCTCACCCTCGCGGTTAACGTACGGACCGGCGAGATTCTTCGAGCGGCCGACAACAGTTTTGTAGGTACTCTTCACGCCCTCGCAGCATGAGCCAATAGAACAAATAAGATAGTAGTAATCGCCACGTTTCCAGATATTTGAAGCTTCGTAAGCTCCGCCGGCAATCTTAATCTTGGTTTCAAGTTTAGGAGTGATAACGAGGTCGTCAGTTACATTGAGTTCCATGAGGTAGATGCCACGGAAGCTGCCCCATGTCATATAGTATTTGCCATTTTCTTCCCAGAAGAATTGGTCGATAGAGTTTTCAACATCAACGTCGCGCGAATTGAAAACCTTTCCTTTAGGAGTGAACGGACCTTCGGGTTTATCGGCAACAGCATATCCCACAGTGCTCACCCAGTGGTTACCCCACTCGGCAAGAGAATAGAACAGTACATATTTACCTTTGATAACACGAATTTCCGGCGCCCAGATGTGAGCATGGATATTGTGGATATTTTCGGCATAACCGGGTTCAAAGTCGGGACGGGTTTCTTCGGTGAAGCAGATACCCACACGCTCCCA
>JAEDFO010000026.1 GCA_016292745.1 Muribaculaceae bacterium
ACTCGAGACCTCCGGGTTATGAATCCGACGCTCTAACCAACTGAGCTATCCCGCCATTACCGTTTTGCGACTGCAAATTTACACCCTTTATTCATATTTTCCAAATATTTTCAACTTTAATTTTCCATTTATTCACACAATTCTTCTTAATTCACTCTGCAATAATAATTTGACTATAAATAGCAAATCGGTTAATCGCCCTCAAATCTGTCAAGTCTTTTTAGGGATAGTCAAAGAATTAAGAGATTGTTAATATTTATTATATCAGCAGTGAACGATTTTGGCATCTCCAGCTTATACTTTTGCGCATATAACCACAAAAGCATATCGCCATGGCAACTAAACGAGATTTAAAAACACAGGAACCGGCCTCCGCATTCTTCAACGTACGTGTTGATAATATATACACGGCAAACCATACATTCATACCGGGCTACAAAGCAATTATCGACGAGCAAAGAAATCGCACAATGTCGATTGTCTCAAGCAACTATCATCTGGTAACCAACGAAGATGCATTCAACATTGCCAAGTACATCGTGCCCAAAGTATTCCACGGGAAATCCATCGACGATTTTAAAGTTTTCAACATCAGAATGCCCATGACACGTTCGTGGTGCATTATCGACCTGATTATTCCGTCAGCCTCCCGTGCTCTCAACGGATTCTCCAGTGATTGCTACACTCCGTACCTCAGGATAACCAACTCATACAACCGCACCTGTACCCTTTCATACGAAATCGGATTCTGCAGGAGCATTTGCATGAATGGCTGCATTTTCGGAAACGTGGGAATTAAAATAACGGCTAACCACAGCGACAATAGAGCTTTGCGAAACATTGATTGTTTTATCGATGAAAACAGATCAAAGTTGACCGATGTGGAATATTTATGGAGAAATGTTGAAACGATGCTTCAGAAAGCGAGAGAAATCGAAATCAACGAATCGCAGATTATACCTATTTACTGCAAAGCATTCAACGTAAAGCTCGACATCAATAACGTCACTGACCGTCAGAAAGGAATTTACGCATCTCGCGGCAAACGCTTGTTGAATGATGGAAAGGCATATTTCGACGAACTGGGTCACAATGGATACGCAATGTACAACATCCTTAGCGATTATGCATCATATCCCGAAGAGGGCGAACCTTATATCCGACGCGCACAATCGAGAGTTGGCGAATGGCTTGTCGAATTCACAAAGGCATGCAGCAATGACGCTTTTTCTGTCGAATCATACATCAAAGATGAATTGTCAGTCGGAAACTTCATTCAATCACTCGCACTGACCCCCGCCTCAATAAACACACCACACGAGATTCTGCCTTTGCCTAATTTTTAGTGGCCACTTGCCCCGGTTATTGTTGGTGAACTGAGCATAATGTAGTAACTTCGCATTACCAATTATGCAAAACGACTCGTTCACCAACATATTATCGGGCAAAAAAATTCTCATTCCTGTAGCCATTGGAATGGTAGTGGCGCTGGGAATGCTCTTTCACGACATCCACAGCAGCAACATCAGCCGCTTAACTCTCACCCCAGATTGGGGTTGGGCGCTTTTGGCTGCTGTTGCGCTGATAATGGGACGAGAAGCCGGATATATCCTGCGCTACCGCATGCTGTCTGACCATTCACTATCATGGCGGCAATCGTTCCGCATAACCATGATGTGTGAATTTGCGTCTACTGTCACTCCAAGCTCGGTTGGTGGCAGCAGTCTGGCAATGCTGTTCATGAAACGCGAGAATGTCGATATGGGGCGAGGGACATCGATAGTGCTCATTACCCTATTTCTCGACGAACTGTTCTTTGTGGTTACATGCCCGCTGATTTTCATCTTCATTCCCGGCCATTGGCTGTTTGCCACTCTTGGTTCGGGAATAAGAATCAGCTTTTGGTGTATCTATGGACTTGTATCGCTATGGACTGTTATGCTATATCTCGGGATATTCATAAAGCCAAGTTTTATCAAAAGCATGATAATGTGGATATTCCGATTACGTTTGCTACGCAAGTGGCAATCGGGTGCATCAAAATTTTGCGAGGACCTTGTGGCCACATCCATAGCATTACGTCGAAAAAACATAATCTGGTGGAGCAGAGCGTTTTTAGCTACAGCGATTTCATGGATATGTCGTTACGCTCTGGTTGGAGCCATATTCTGGGCAATTATCCCCGACCCTAACACAGCATTGATTCTCGCCCGTCAAGCTGTGGTGTGGCTTATACTAATTATAGTACCCACTCCGGGTGGTAGCGGAGTGAGCGAATGGCTGTTTGCTCGTTATTATGCCGACATGGTCACATCGCACGGAGCTTCGCTGCTGATTGCACTTATTTGGCGAGTTTTCACCTATTACCTTTACATCATAGCCGGATTGCTTGTAATCCCCGGTTGGCTGAAGCCAAAATCAAAGGTAACCGGCAAGGCTGGATTGTAACCGCTGCCGTGCAGCAAATATACGGCTCTTCACTGTTCCAATAGGCAACGACATCCTTTCAGCTATTTCCTGATACTTATATCCGGCGAGCATCATTGAGAACGGACGCCGCAGTTCGTCTGGTATGAGGTTTATTGCGCCGTTTATCTCTCCCACCGAAGCATCCATGTCGGCAGGCTGGGATGTCGGCTCGTTGCCGTTGTTAATATAAAACTGAGAATCGGTAGTATCGTTAACCATAGGGCATCGCGACATCTTACGGTATTGATTTATGAAGATATTGCGCATTATGGTCAGTATCCATCCCTTGAAATTAGTGTTGTCGATATACTTGCGCCAATTGACAAGCGCTTTCAATGTGGTGTCCTGTGTCAAATCACGTGCATCATCGATGTCAGATGTCAGCAACCTGGCATAACTGAGCATATTGCACTGAATGCTCAAAAGATTCTTGATAAACTCAAAATGTTCCATACTATTTCCCTCGAATTTTGGATTTATAAAGTTAGTAAAAAATCACGACAAATCAATTAATATGCCAACAATTTTTATTAACTTGCATCTATAAAACAAACTATGAATGAAAAAGTTCTGTCTGCTATCTGCAATTGTCATTTTTTGCGTTATTAACTGCATATCCACAAATGCTTTGTGCAAAGTTTATGAAGTGCCGTTGACCGACGAAGTAAACTCCACCAGCTGGCACTACGTAAACAACGGTCTACAACAGGCCAAAGCCGCAGATGCGGATATCGTAGTACTGCACATCAACACCTATGGGGGAGCCGTTGACTATGCCGATTCAATCCGCACAGCATTGCTCAACTATCCCAAGCCTGTATACGCATTCATCGACAACAACGCCGCCTCGGCCGGCGCGCTCATTTCAATTGCATGCGACAGCATTTTCATGCGCAACGGTGCAAACATCGGCGCAGCAACAGTTGTCGACGGCATTTCCGGAGCCGCCATGCCCGACAAATACCAGTCATATATGAGGTCGATGATGCGTGCCACTGCAGAATCGCACGGGAAAACCTATAAGATTACCCACCAAGGCGACACCATAACCGCCTGGCTGCGCGACCCGCTGATTGCCGAGGCGATGGTCGACCCTCGCACTGCCGTGCCACACATCGGCGACGATTCAACTAAGGTTGTCACATTCACAGCCAACGAAGCTATTAAATACGGATTCTGCGAAGGTATACGAGAATCGGTCGACGATGTGGTGAAAAATCTCAATGTGGGTGAATACACAATCCAGTCATATAAGCCATCCACATGGGACAAAGTTTTCGGGTTTCTCACTAATCCGGCATTCCAGGCAATTCTGGTGATGATAATGATTGCCGGCGTGTATTACGAGCTGCAGTCCCCTGGAATCGGATTTCCGCTTGCGGCATCTCTTATCGCAGCATTGCTCTACTTTGCACCTCTCTACATGTCGGGGTCTGCCGAAAGTTGGGAGATTCTCATGTTTGTGGCCGGACTGATTGCCATAATACTTGAAGTTTTCGTAATTCCCGGCTTTGGTGTGGTTGGCATATCCGGAATCGTGCTCATAGTGCTTTCGCTGTTGCTTTCGGCCATCAATAACATACACTTTTCATTTGAATCTGTCGACATTTCCGACATTTATATATCTATGGCAACAATAATCGGTGGAGTCCTGCTTGGAGTCCTGCTTATCGTGTATCTTTCCCACAAAATCGGCACTAAAAAGGGGTTCATGAGTTTCACTGCCCTGCAACTCGAACAGAAAGTCGACGAGGGATATATCGGCGTTCCAACCGACATTTCAAAGCATGTTGGGTCAACGGCAACAGCTGCTACCGACCTGCGGCCATCGGGCAAAATCACTATCGACGGTACTGACTTCGATGCAGTTTCGTTAAGTGGTTTCATTGCCCAAGGCTCGACAGTAAGAGTAGTAAGATGCGAGAATGCCCAACTATATGTAAAAATTTAGAATTCAATATAAAACAATAAAGATTTAAATGAATAATTTAAGATATATAGGAATTATTCCTGCGCGTTATGCCTCGTCCAGATTCCCCGGGAAACCTCTCGCAAAGATTGGTGGTGTAACGATGATTGAGCGTGTATGGAACCAAGTGTTAAAGGCTCTCGACAATGTTTACGTAGCCACCGACGACCAGCGCATATTCGATGCAGTGGAATCGTTTGGCGGCAATGCTGTAATGACAGGCAACCATCATCGTAGCGGGACCGACCGCTGTGAAGAAGCATTCAATACTCTGGGCCGAAACGCAGATGTAGTGATTAACATCCAGGGCGACGAGCCGTTTATCGACCCTCGACAAATCGAGGCTATCAAAACATGCTTCGACGACCCAAACGTCGACATAGCCACGCTGGTGAGGGAATTCAACCCAGAAAATGGATACGAAGCGCTCGCCAATCCAAACACGCCGAAGGTTGAAGTTAACGCAGCCATGTACGCCATGAGTTTTTCTCGTTCGGTAATTCCATACATCCGGGGATGCGAACCATCACTTTGGCCTTCAAAGCACCGGTTCTTCACTCATGTGGGCATGTACGCCTATCGGGGTGAGGTGCTGAGCAAAATTACCCGCCTGCCACAATCGCCGCTCGAGATAGCAGAATCGCTCGAGCAGTTGAGATGGCTCGAAAACGGGTTCCGCATAAAGGTAGGAATAACCGATTGCAATACCATCGGAATCGACACACCCTCAGACCTTGAAGCTGCTGAGAAATATTTGATTAAGGAAAATATATAAAGTTATAATTTAATTAATGAACGCTCCCAAAATAACCGATTTCGGCGACTTGCCCAAGCCACAAATCAACCGGTTCACTGCACCCAACGGTGTTAATGTCTCGGTAGTGAACGGATGCGAGCAAGATATATTCCAGCTTCTCATAATACTTCCCGGAGGCAAATGCGACTCAACAAATCCGCGGCATGCCATGGCAACTGCCTCAATGCTCAATAAAGGTAGCATTGCGCACAATGCAGAAGAGATAGCAGCTAAATTCGACCATCTTGGGGTTTCGTTCTCCGCCGGCAGCTACAACCACCACACTGTGTTATCACTTACCGGGCTTAACCGCACTGCACAATCGGCCATGCCAATTCTGAAAGAAATATTAGCCGAACCCACATTCCCCTCCGACAGGCTTTCAATACTCAAACGGCAACTCACCGATATGCTTGGCCAGAACGAGGCGAAAACAGATTTTCTCGCATCGCGTAAATTCACCGAGCTACTGTACGGGCCACGACATCCTTTGTCACGTTTTACCCGCAATAATCCTATTGCCACACTGTCGAGAACTGACTTGGTGGATTTCCACAGTAAATACTTGAAATCAACGAATGCCAACATAATTCTCGCAGGGAATATCTCCGACAAAATCATTGACAACGCTCTTGCTATTTTCGATAAATCATGGCAGCACACTGCCGTATCTGCCCCAAAACCGAAAATCGTCAAGGCAAACTCACACCCGGAGAAAAGTTTGTTCGTACTCCATAAAGAGAACGCAGTACAGTCGGGCATCGTCACTGGAACCATATTCAAAAACACTTCCGACGAAGAATTCACCAAGCTGAAACTGCTCACCCATTTGCTTGGCGGATATTTTGGCAGCCGACTTATGCAAAGCATACGAGAGCAAAAGGGCTACACCTATGGCATCAGCGCCGTAGCGCAAGAAAATGAAGGGATAAGACACATGATTATCCGAACCGATTGCAGCATAAAGTTTACAGAAAAAGTCATAGCTGCCATTGAGGATGAGATTCGTGGTCTTATTGAAGAAATAATTGAAAAAGATGAACTTAAAATAGTAAAATCGAGTATATTAAGTTCATATGCTTCGTCAATTGACAATGCTTTCAATATTGCAAATCTCGAAGCGTCACGCATACTGAAACACCGGCCGTTCGACAGTTTTGAACGCGACATCCACACCATTAATACAACCACCGTCGGCGACCTGTACGCATTGGCCCAACAGCATCTGCAGGGCAATGCCTTCTACACAGTAGTTGCAACCGACTGCGAAAGCAGCGATTTGCCCGTTTTGCCTGCGAAAAAAGATATGTCCAACTATTGAAAAATAGAGATTTTTTCACGAAATTTGCAAAAGAAATAATTACACCAAAACATTATACACATATGACAAAGAAGAGTGCATTGCAGAAGGCTCGCGCTTCATACCAGCCCAAGCTCCCATCAGCATTGTGGGGCGCTGTAAAGGCAGTTGAAGGAGCCCCTACTGAGTCTGTAGCAAACCAAACTGAAATTAAGAGTTTATTCCCAACCACTTACGGCTTGCCAGTGCTTACGTTCGAGAAAAATACCGTTTCTAAGGTATCGGCTCCTATTAATGTCGGTGTCATACTTTCCGGCGGCCAGGCCCCTGGTGGACACAACGTTATAAGTGGATTATTCGACGGCATTAAAGCCATCAACAAAGACAGCCGCCTTTACGGATTCCTTATGGGCCCCGGCGGTTTCGTTGACCACAAATACATTGAACTGACAGCCAAAATCATCGACGACTACCGCAACACCGGTGGCTTTGACATTATCGGTTCAGGCCGTACAAAGCTTGAAAAGGTTGAGCAATTCGACAAAGGTCTCGAAATCCTCAAGGAACTAAACATCAAGGCCCTCGTTATCATTGGCGGCGACGACTCCAACACCAACGCTGCTATCCTTGCCGAATACTACAAGGCAAACAACGCCGGCGTTCAAGTTATCGGATGTCCGAAGACCATCGACGGTGACCTCAAGAACGAAATGATTGAAACTTCGTTCGGTTTCGACACCGCAACAAAGGTTTACAGCGAGGTTATCGGCAACATTCAGCGCGACTGTAACTCGGCCAAGAAATACTGGCACTTCATTAAGCTCATGGGCCGCAGCGCATCGCACATCGCCCTTGAATGTGCCCTCCAGACACAGCCCAACTACTGCATAATCTCTGAAGAGGTAGAGCAGAAGAACATGACACTCGCCGACATCGTTAACGACATCGCAAACGTGATTGCAAAGCGTGCTGCAAACGGCAACAACTTCGGTACTGTCCTCATCCCTGAAGGCCTTATCGAATTCATCCCAGCAATGAAGAAACTCATCGCTGAACTCAACGACATGCTTGCCGCCAACACTCAGTTCGCTTCGCTCGACCGCGCTGCCCAGCGTGAATTCGTTCTCAATAACCTTTCGGCCGACAATGCAGCTATCTTCGCATCGCTCCCCGAAGGTGTTGCTCGCCAGCTCACCCTCGACCGCGACCCTCACGGCAACGTACAGGTATCGCTCATCGAGACCGAGAAACTTCTGAGCGAGATGATTGGAAAACGTCTTGCCGAAATGAAGGCTGCCGGCGAATATGTAGGCAAATTCTCACCCCTCCATCATTTCTTCGGTTATGAAGGCCGCTGCGCCGACCCGTCGAACTTCGATGCCGACTATTGCTATGCCCTCGGTTACAATGCAGCTCAGCTCATCAACTGCGGTGCTACCGGATACATGTCGTCGGTTCGCAACCTAAGCAAACCTTCTGTTCAATGGATTGCCGGCGGTATTCCTATCACAATGATGATGAATATGGAACGTCGCAACGGCGAAATGAAGCCGGTTATCCAAAAGGCTCTCGTTCGCCTCGATGGCAAGCCATTCCTCAAATTTGCTGAAAACCGCGAAAAATGGGCTATCGACACTTGCTACACCTACCCAGGTCCTATCCAGTATTTCGGTCCTGCTGAAGTGTGCGACCAGACTTCGAGAACTCTCTACTACGAGCACAACTCAAAATAATATACATTATTTATTATTGCGACCTCATTTCATTAGCGCTTCGTGACACTTCCGTTTCATGAAGCGCTAATCTTTTTTCACAGAAAACGTTAAAAAATAGGACATATTAAAGGATTTTCGACAACATTTTACACCATAGGCATAAGAATATATATGTGATAATATGTAACTTTGCAGTGAAAAAAAATATGTACCGGAAACTCCTCTTTATAATCCTGCTTTTTGTATCGGCAGCGGCTCCGATACAGATCAAAGCATTCTCGCTGGCACTCGATTCGGTTGCCACTTGGGGGCGTTTCCCAAAATTCTGCGTCGACGTTTACCGTTGGGGTGACCGCACATTCAACTCCTACGACAGCACCTATGTGGTCGGCACCGGTAAAAAATTCAACATTAAGTTCAAAACCGACACATGGCTCGACTACTACTCGTTTGACTTCGAAAACGACACCCACATCAGCATGATTTCAAGTCCAAGCACTTCGCTGGGTGTTTGGCTCACTTATCTCGCCGTGTCGGCAGGATACGACGTCAACGTCAGCAAATACTTCAATGGCGGCGACCGTGTGCGCAAACGTTTCAATTTCCAGTTCAACTGCAGCCTGTTTGCCGCCGACATCTATTATCTGAGTAATGACGTCAACACACGAATCAATTCATTCGGTCCAAAGGACAATCCCTGGAACCCCGACCTGAAATTCTACGGAATCGACAACAAGACATACGGCATCGACACATATTACTTCTTCAACCATAAGAAATATTCGCAAGGTGCCGCTTTCAACTACAGCAAGCTGCAACGCCGCAGTGCCGGCTCGTTCTATGCCGGGCTCTCAATTTGGCTTCGTGAATACTCATTCGACTTCAACGAACTGCCCGACGAGATGAAACAATACTTGCCTACCACCCTGCCGGGATACAAATACAGCGCCAAAAGCAACAATTACGCTTTCAAGCTCGGATACGGCTACAACTGGGTGCTTTCCAAGAAATGGCTCATCGGGGCATCCGTTGCACCTTGCATCGGCTTCCGATACGGATACATCTGCGACCCAAACGACTCCCGCTACAGTTTCTCGTTCTACAACAAAGCACGGCTCTCTGTGATATTCAACAACCGCGACTTCTTCATGGGAATAATCGGCAAGCAGGAAATGGGCATCCGCACCGACAACCCTTACACCCTTCTCGACATGGCCCTGAGCATCGAAGCCTCTGTTGGTTTCCGCTTTAATCTTTGGTGATTTTTGTCGCACCATATCACACTTAATTTATAACTTTGCATTCGCAAACTCGTAATTGAATAGTATCTTATGGCAAACATCATATTAGGCATCGAATCGTCGTGCGACGACACTTCTGCAGCAATCATCAAGGACTGTGTTCTTATGTCAAATGTCATTGCAAGCCAGAAAGTTCATGAAGATTATGGTGGAGTGGTTCCCGAACTGGCATCGCGAGCTCACCAGCAAAACATAGTGCCGGTGGTAAGCGAAGCCATCCGCAAAGCTGGCATCAACAAAGCTGATATCGATGCAATTGCCTTCACCCGTGGGCCCGGTCTACTTGGCTCGCTCCTCGTTGGCACATCTTTTGCCAAAGGGCTTGCACTTGCTTTGGACAAACCTATTGTCGACGTGAATCACCTTCACGGACACGTACTGTCGCACTTCATCAAAGAGGACGAAAACACCGTCACGCCCGATTTTCCTTTCCTTTGCCTGTTAATTTCGGGCGGAAACTCACAGATTATCAAGGTGAATTCTCCATACGACATGGAAATCCTCGGACAGACCATCGACGATGCCGCCGGTGAAGCTTTCGACAAATGCGCCAAGGTTATGGGACTCCCCTACCCCGGCGGTCCGTTCATCGACCGTCTTGCCGCCGAAGGCGACCCTAAGCGGTTCAAATTCAGCAAGCCGCACATCGAAGGCCTAAACTACAGCTTCAGCGGCCTGAAAACCTCATTCCTGTACACTCTTCGCGACGAACTGAAATCGAATCCCAACTTTATCGAGGAAAACAAGGCCGACCTGGCTGCATCACTGCAGGCTACTATCATCGCAATCTTGATGGACAAGCTCGACAAGGCCGTGAAACTCACCGGAATTGGGCAAATTGCTATCGGTGGCGGTGTTTCGGCCAACTCCGGTGTAAGAAATGCCATTCAGCATTATTGCGATGTCCATCACCTGAAAGCTTTTATACCAAAACGACTTTTCACAACCGACAATGCCGCAATGATTGCCGTGGCAGGTCATTTCAAATTCATTAAAAAAGATTTCTGTTCGTTCTCCGACGTCCCTTTTGCTCGAGTAACAGTTTAACATGATCCTTACATTAATAATTATATTTATTATCGTCGAGTATCTGCTGCAACTGTATCTCGGCATTATCAACGAACGATACAGTCGCAACCCTATTCCCAATGCACTTCGTAGCATTTATAACAACTGGGAATATCGTCGACACTCGTTGTATCTTCAAACCAAACGACGTTTCGGCCGATGGTCAAGCGCCGTCGACACTGTCATATTCATAGCCTTGCTTGCATCAGGATTCCTGGGTTGGGCACTCTCAGTATGCGGTTTGTTGTGCGAAAGTGCTCTGCTACGCGACCTTGTTTTCCTGGCCGCCGGCACAATCGCAGCCCAGATATACACGTTACCTTTCGAATACATCGGCACATTCCGCATCGAGGAACGTTTCGGCTTCAATAAGTGCACCCTCACAACTTTCATCATCGACGCAATCAAGTCGACACTGATATCTTTACTTTTCACATGTGCACTCTACGGCGCAATATTTCAATATTACGAAATGGCAGGAAGCAACTTCTGGATTGCCGCATGGATATTCATCAGCGCCATATCCATTCTGCTTAATGCCACATATGCAAACACCATAATACCGCTGTTTAACAAGCTCACCCCTCTTCAACCGGGCGACCTTCGCACTGCCATCGAATCGTTTGCCTCGCGAAACAACTTCGCCCTTAAAGGCATCTATGTTATCGACGGTTCAAAGCGTTCAACAAAGGCTAATGCATTCTTCTGCGGATTCGGGCATACAAAGAAAATCATTCTTTACGATACACTCATCAATCAACTCACCATTGACGAAACCGTGGCTGTACTTGCCCACGAAATCGGACATTACAAACATCACGACATAATCAAGAACATGGCATCAAGTGTATTCACCATGGGCGTGTATCTGTTCACTTTGTCGCTCTTTGTCGGAAACCCTGAATTGTCGTCGGCACTCGGTTTCAACGAACCTTCGTTGCTGCTCTCGCTCATTGCATTCTCCCTGCTGATTACACCCATAAATATAATCTTGGGGCCAATAACCAACAGCCTGTCGCGCCGAGCTGAATATCGGGCCGACACTTTTGCGGCAAATGCCGGACTGGGCAAACATCTGGTCAGTGCACTGAAAAAACTTACGGCCAACTCACTTTCTCCTCTGCTGGTTCATCCAATATATGTGACGTTTTCCCTCTCGCATCCCACTCTTATCCAACGCATTGACAACATCAACAACACTAACAATTCAATATAATGGAAGCTTCAATCATTGTAATAGGCGACGAACTGCTTATCGGTCAAGTGCTCGACACTAATTCAGGCTGGATTGCACGCCACCTCAATCCTCTCGGTTGGAAAATCAAGAACGTGAGAACAGTGGCCGACGACAGCAGCGACATTAAAGCCGCCATTACCAACGCTTTCACCGAAACCGACCTTGTACTCACCACCGGAGGTCTCGGCCCAACAAAGGACGACATAACCAAACAAACACTGCTCGAGCTGTTCGGCGGCGAAATGATTTATGACAAGGCTGTTGAAGCCAACGTGCTCGAAGTAGTGGAGAAACGGCATCTGAAAATCAATCCTCTTACAGCAAACCAGGCATATGTGCCGTCGTCGTGCCGTGTAATCCAGAACAAAGTTGGCACAGCTCCGATAATGTGGTTTGAGAAAGATGGAAAGGTGCTGGTATCGATGCCTGGTGTACCGTTCGAAACTGAAACCATGATGAGCACCGAGATTATTCCACAGCTTGTCAAGCGGTTTGCCCCTTCAACCCACATCGAACACCGAACATTCGTGGTCATTAACTACAGCGAATCGGTTCTGGCAATGAAGCTCGACGAATTTGAGCAATCAATCCCGGAATTCATCAAGCTGGCATATCTGCCTAAGCCCGGCATCATTCGACTTCGCCTTACAGGCTCGCACACCGACGGTTCACTACTTACAAGCGAAATGGATCGTCTGAGCGGAAACCTCGCAGCAATTATCGGCAACGATATCATTGCATTCGATGATATGCCCGTTGAGCAAATTCTTGGAGAACTGCTTAAATCGCGACATCTCACATTAGCCACAGCCGAGAGCTGCACCGGAGGCAATATTGCCCACGAAATAACATCAATATCCGGAAGCAGCGAATACTTTCGAGGGACTGTTGTAGCTTATGCAAACGACGTGAAACAGCAATTGCTCGGCGTCGACACCGAAATTCTGGCCAACGATGGCGCCGTGAGCGAGCCGACCGTTAGAGCCATGGCAACCGGCGCATGCAAAGCCATTGGCACCGATTGCGCCATTGCTACATCTGGTATTGCCGGTCCCGGCGGAGGCTCTCCTGACAAACCGGTAGGCACCGTTTGGATAGCTGCCAAATGCGCCGATAACATTGTTGCCAAAAAATATCATTTCCCCGGCAGCCGCGACCGCGTTATCGACCGCGCATCAACTACGGCACTGATTATGCTCATCGAGCTCATTCGCAACACCAAATAGCAACATAATCTGCCATTGCTATCTATTTTTTGCAAAAACAGTGATTTATATCACTAAAAATCAAGATTATTCAAAGAATATTTGTTTTTGTCCCAATATTTTACTTACTTTGCACACTGTTTTGAGGAAATAACGAAAATTTAAAAACATCGAAATAGATATGTCAAAAATCTGTCAAATCACAGGCAAGAAGGCGATGACAGGAAACAATGTATCGCACTCTAAAAGAAGAACAAAACGTAAGTTCAACGTTAACTTGTTCACAAAGAAATTTTTCTGGGTTGAGCAACAAACTTGGATTAGCCTTACTATTTCGGCTTCAGGTTTGCGCACTATCAACAAACTTGGTCTTGACGCTGCTATCAAGCAAGCTGCAAGCAAAGGTTTTCTAACAACTATAAAATCAGTAGAAGTTTAATAAGACGATGGCAAAGAAAGCTAAAGGTAATAGAGTTCAAGTAATTCTCGAATGTACTGAGCACAAAGCAAGTGGTATGCCAGGCACATCTCGTTACGTTACCACCAAGAATAGAAAGAATACCACTGAAAGATTGGAGTTGAAGAAATATAACCCTATCTTGAAACGAGTTACCATTCACAAAGAAATTAAATAATACTGAATTATGGCTAAGAAAGTAGTTGCTACACTCCAAAAAGGCGAAGGCCGTACTTACAGCAAAGTTATTAAGATGGTGAAGTCGCCTAAAACTGGGGCATATGTTTTCAAAGAAGAAATGATGCCTAATGACGCTGTTAAAGACGCTTTGAAATAATATTTCATTCATACTCTACAAAATAGGCTGCACTTTATTGGCGCAGCCTATTTTTATTTTGTAAAAAACGAGATTCAAGCTGCCGAACATAACCTTCAAAATCCCGGTTACCGACTACATAAGCCAGCACGCTTTCCAATTCCACTGCACACAATTCCCAATCGGCTGGCACACTTCCCCGGCTGTTAATTATTGGCTTAAATTGCGCCAAAGTGCGTAAATGTGCTTCATCGCCACAGTTCTCTTTTGCATAGGTCACTATATCAAGCACAAACTCCATTATGAAGAAGCTCAGGAAACTCTCCATACCCGACGTACGATATCCATTGTAGATATCCCGATGATACACAAGATATAATCTACCCAAATCGAGCGGAGAATAGCCCATCTGGTAAAGCCGAAGATACGAGGCATATTTTTCCTCCTTTGAATACTCACACGTCTCATCACCATAGCTGTCGAACAGTGCCCGCTCTATTATTCTAAGTCCAGCTTGCTCATATGGATCTTCATCGCCATGAAATAAATTGCGTTGCCTCTCCACTGAGTAAAGTACATCATCACAACGCTCGCCATCGAAGAATGTATCGAGAACTCGTTCGTAAACATCGCCAGGGTTCACAACATCGAAAAGCGTCATGCACGAATGTATTTTCCGCACAACGGTATACCCAAAGATACTGTCAATCGCAGCTCCATAGTGGCTATCAATAATAGCACGAGCAGCATCATGAAGTCTCTTCGATAAAGTTTCATCACACATATATGCCTCAGCCTCGTAAAGCGAATAAAGCACATATGCAGCATCTGAATCCGGCATTGATTTTGTAAATATCTGAGGAAACACATAATCAACCCATCTGCCACTCACATCGCCATCCTTTATTCTCCGCAAATAACAATCGTAGCCATCATCTGCATCCTGAGCTGTTATAAATCTGTTTAAATCAGGTGTCATATTACATTAAGTTTTATTAATAAAAAGCTAATAACTGATTTCATAGCAAATATACAGTCGGCCTGCGCCTAAACTTTTCACATCATAGCCAAAAATCGATAAAAATGAGCCAATACAGCTAAATTTATCGAAAAACAATAAATATTATTTGCAACACGAGAAATAATATCTACATTTGCATATCGTTAAACAATAAATATTTATCGAATTATGGAAAAGAGAATTAAAAAGATTAAATCACTTATTCTAATGTGCGCAACACTTTGCTCTCTGTTTGTTGCTTTCATAAGCTATCAATCATGGGGAACTGTTGAATATGTATCGGAAAACATACCCAATGACATGGCAAACATTCAATGGCTCCGGCTCACACTGATTGCAGTCCGCTATCTGCTCGCAATAGGTTTGGTGGCAACTCTGATTGCATTTCTGACCAACATATGGCGTGGAGCATCATACGGCAGATTATTCGTACGAGGTAATCACCGCTGGTTAAATGCCATGACTGCAATTTACTTTCTATATTCGCTTGTCGACGGCAACGTCGGAACAATAATTTACCAGGGAATGAGAAAGCTCGAAATATACATCAACGAATATATGCTAATCACATGTTTTGTGCTGCTGGTATTTGCAAAGCTGTATTCAATAGCAGTGGATGTGAGTGAAGAACAGGAATTAACAATCTAAACATATCTTAATCATGGCAATAATAGTTAATCTTGACGTGATGATGGCACGTAGGAAAATAACACTGGGTGAACTTGCCGACAGAATAGGAATCACAATGGCCAACCTATCGATTCTGAAAACCGGAAAGGCAAAAGCAATAAGATTCTCCACCCTAAACGCCATATGTGAAGCTCTCGACTGCCAGCCAGCCGACATCCTCGAATACCGCAACAGCGAGAACGAATAATAGCAAAATCGGCTGATAATCAATTGATTATCAGCCGATTATCGTACCCGGAGCGGGACTTGAACCCGCACAGCCGCAATGGCCAAAGGATTTTAAGTCCTTCGTGTCTACCATTCCACCATCCGGGCAGCCATTAATGCCGTACTTTTGGGGTAGACCTTAAAGCGGTACAAAAGTAATACTTTCTTTTCGTTTATGCAAACAATGCAGCTACTTAAAGACTTAACTAAATATTGATTTTCAACGAGCAAAAAACAGAGCGAGGCATCAGCGGTCCATAAATATAACCCGAGTCGCGCATCTCACCTTGGTCGAAATCGTTCTGATAACTGTTGAAAATGTTCTGTACCCCGGCACTCACCTGCAACGATGCGTAGTTGAATACTTTAAAATCATACGACAGCTTAAGCGTAGCATCGAAAAAAGCCGGTGTGGTGACAGCAACATCAACGTCGGTGCCCGAACCTTCAAGGTGCTGCACCAGCATATTGCCTGTTGCTGTTGCCGACGCAGATATTGTCAAAGGTTTTATCGGATTATACTTGATAGTAAAATAGCCATAGGTGTCAGGGGTACGGAACATTCGCTTAACCGGTGCCACACCCTCGTTCTCGCTCCAATATTCATCTTCCTTATATCGCGATTGCTGATAGGTTATGCCAAACTGTGCCTGGAATCTGTTGCCAAGCATTGCCTTTGCCTCCAGATTAAGGCCCCATACTCGGGCACCGGCTCCATTGCAGCGCTCAAGCACCTGATTACCTTTCGAATCGTGCTCCTCAAGTTTTCGCAACACAAACACATCGCTCAAATCGGTGTAAAAAGCCTCAAACAAAATGTTTGTCTGCACCATTCCAAATGTGTGATACCAATCGACCGATGCACTGACACTGTTGCTGCTCTCCTGCTTCAAATCATCAGCCAAAACAGTAACCACACGATCACCGCCAACCACAGCAACGTGGAAATCTTCATCATAGGCCTGTGGCGAACGGAATCCTGTTGAATACGACAATCGGAAATTAAGGTTTTTATCGGGGTTATACCTTATATTTGCTCGTGGCGATACTATTACCTTATCGATAAGCGAATGCTTGTCAAGACGGGCACCCACCAGAAATCCGAAAAGGTCGTTACGCCATTCGTTCTGCAGATATCCTGAATAGATATTAACCTTTTGCATTGCGTCGTGGTCGTAGCCCAATGTCACATCGTGAAGATAATTGTAGTTATACTCCAAGCCTGCAACGAGTTCCGATGGCATAAACAGCAGCTTGTCAATCTGGCGAGTATATTGACCGCCCGCAACAACAACCATGTCCTTGGTCTTGCCATATGCATTCTCATCCATTCCGCTACCATAGTAGCTGCTGCGTGCAGTGTTCTGCATCGAGGCAAACACGTTGAACTTATTCTTATAGCCTTCTGTCCACGCATCAAACGACATTTCGGCAGCATGGATATTGTGGTCGGTCTGTTCTGCCACGTTCGACATATGCGGCTGCACATCCAGTTGGTCGCCGCCACGGCGATACTCGTGCGTTCCATGATATTCTAACGACAATTTCGATTGCCCGGAAGTTCGCATAAACGAACGCAGGCCAAGCGTCTGCGTCTTCAGTGTTGGTATTTCGGTGTATCCGTCGCCATCATGGTCGTAGCCGTCTCGCACACGGTTCTGTCCAAACACAAACAAGCCAATTTTGCGATTGTCGCTCACCACCGACCCGTTGAATGTGGTATTGATGTCAACATCACCACTACAACCTATCGATGTGAGTGTAGTTGATGCCTCTGCTGAATTGTTAATCGGGTCTTTGGTAATGATGTTCACAGTTCCACCAATGGCTGAGGAGCCGAATAGTGCCGAGCCACCACCACGCATAACTTCCACGCGGTCAATCATATTGGCTGGTATCTGCTCAAGGCCATATACCCCGGCAAGCGCCGAAAACACCGGGCGCGAGTTCATAAGTATCTGTGAATAGTGTCCGTCGAGTCCATTAATACGCACCTGCGTAAATCCACAGTTCTGGCAATCGTTCTCCACTCTGACTCCAGGCTGGAAACTGAGGCCCTCAGCCAGACACGAGGCATTTACCAAATCGAAAAGCTGAGCTCCTACAACATTAACCAGCGACGAACTGTTACGACGTTTCACCTCGCTTTTGTTGCCGGTAACTACCACCTGGTCCAGGTTCAATGCATCGGTCAGAAGTTCAAAGTTCACCTCAGCAGTTTTGTCCTTTCTAACTTTCACCTTTTTCGTTTGTGGCACATAACCGATGGCCGAGGCTTCTATCTCATAGTCGCCCTCTGGCAGATTCTTCAGAAAATAGTGGCCTGTGGCATCGGTTGTTGTTCCTATCGTGGTATTGAGCAATCTGATGGTGATGAATGCAAGATGCTCATTACTACCCTTTTCCACTGCATGGCCCGAAATGTGGGCATCGGTCAGCGCACTCTCGTGTGCCGACACAATTAGTACCGACGCAATCAGCGTCAGCACCATAAAATATAGTCTGTTCATTATTGTTTATCGTCCTTGATAGTTTAATAAGAAAATTGTAAATCTAAATAATCAAAGACAATACTGGGGGAGCTCTTAACGATGCGAATGTTTTATCGGTGCTTATCCTGGATGTTATATACCGGAACGACAGCAACATCAACACAGCCAACAGAGGGGATACAAATACACTCACCGTAGCCTCATTTACTACGACATTGTTGAGCTGGGCTATTGTGAGTATCTGTGCCGAACTTCCGTGTTGTGCTCCGGCAAACGGGTGAGAGTGCCATACTGTTACATCTCCCACCTCGTGCGAGTGCATGAACATAGTGCTGCCGCAATACAATCCACTGACAGCCACTATGAAAAATATAGCTATCAATCGATGCAATATGTCGGTCCTCTTGTCTTGGTGCACTTCCTATTTCTTTTTACAATGCAAAATTATTGATAATTTCATATCCTCACAATAGATATTTACTCAACACCATATCAATAATTGCTAATATTCACAATTATTCATTATTTTCCACCACACTTTAACCAAAAATTATATTGCACTATTATTCTTATTGTAATATATTTGCATTAAAAAGAAAACACTATCAATGAATCGCATATTTTCAATATTAATCCTGCTCATGGCCATTTTAGTGCCATCGCATGCCATGGCTCAACGCGGCGAAAAGTCGCTTGGCATAATGGGCGGATACAACACTCGAAGCGAATCGGCCGTTGCCGGCATATATTTCCAATACCGCTGCGGACAGCTCATACGCCTTGCCCCTGATTTGCAATACGTAATAAAGCATGATGGCGTTAATGCCTACCAATTTAACGCCAACGTACACTTCGTGATTAACCTGGGTCAGAAGGTGAATTTTTATCCACTGGCCGGTGTGACATTCCAAAGTTGGCGATTCAATGCTCAAGAAATTGGCAAAGAAACAAAGAATTATCTTGGTGTAAATGGTGGTGCCGGCATAGAATATATGGCTACATCTACGCTGAAAGTGTTTTTCGAAGGGAAATATTCATGGATAAAGAATTTGCCGAGCGGCACATTTGCAATTGGGCTCGGTTACTGTTTCTGACATCAAAATCACTTCATTTATCTTCCAAACGGAGCACCAGCGTGCTCCGTTTTTTATTGCTTTCCATTGCTCCTATCTATTTTTATTTTGTCGGCATAGAATTTCGCTGATTTTATCTAAATTTGTAAAATAAAAACACCTTATTATATTATGCACGATTTTGGTTTCCTGAGAATAGCTGCAGCAATTCCATCGGTCAATGTTGCCGATTGCTCTTACAATATTAAATCGATTATCAATCAAATCGACCAAGCTTGCCAGCACAATGCCGAAGTGGTTCTATTCCCGGAGCTATCCGTCACCGGATACTCTTGTGCCGACCTTTTCGCACAATCGGTGCTGCTCGACAGTGCCGTTGCCGGACTCGAAGCCATTCGCCAGCATAGCGCCGGGCTGGGCGATGTGCTTATCGTAGTAGGTGCTCCACTTAAAAACGGCGACAAACTCTTCAACACCGCTGTAGCTATCTGCCAAGGATGCTACGTTGGCGTAGTGCCAAAAACTTTCCTCCCCAACTACAACGAATTCTACGAGTGCCGTTGGTTTGCTTCGGCATCGGAATGCAACGCCGGCTCTATCACTATTGCCGACACTACAGACATTCCTTTCGGCACCGATATTATAATCAACAAAGGCTCTGCCAGAATTGCCATCGAACTATGCGAAGACCTATGGACACCAATACCGCCAAGTTCATACAATGCTGTCGCAGGAGCCAACGTAATCCTTAACCTCTCGGCATCCGACGAGGTAATCGGCAAGCATGCCTATCTGTTCGACCTCATCAAACAGCAATCAGCAAAACTTCGTTGCGCTTACGTTTACTCATCAGCCGGATTCGGCGAATCGTCAACCGATGTTGTATATGCAGGAAACGGAATTATCTGCGAAAACGGGCGTTGTCTGGCCAAGACTGCACGATTTGTCACCAATCCACAATTGGCTATTGCCGACATTGATGTAGAACGTCTGACAACCGAACGCCAAAAAGCTAACACATTCCGCTCGGAAACCCCAATCCCTGACAGTATGACAGTGGATGTCCCTTCAGTAATCCGGCATTTCTCCGATGCACCTTTGCGTAACGACATCTACCCCACTCCGTTCATCCCGGAAAGCGACAAAATTCTTAATGCACGATGCGAAGAGATTATCAACATCCAGGCAATGGGGCTAATGCGACGCCTCAGTTTCACCCACACCAAGCACCTGGTAGTCGGCATCTCTGGTGGTCTCGACTCCACTCTGGCCATTCTCGTGGCTGTTGAGGCTTTCGACCGCCTCGGTCTCGACCGAAAAGGTATCGTGGCTATCACAATGCCTGGGTTTGGAACCACCGACCGCACTTACACCAATGCTTTGCTACTGATGAAGCACCTCGGTGTCACTCTGCTCGAAATCCCTATCCGCGACGCCGTAAAGCAACATTTCACCGACATTAACCACGACATCAGCATCCACGATGTTACATACGAGAATTGCCAGGCCCGCGAACGCACTCAGATTCTCATGGACTATGCCAACAAGGTTGGCGGCATGGTGCTCGGCACAGGCGACCTCTCGGAACTCGCCCTCGGATGGGCCACTTATAACGGCGACCACATGTCGATGTACGGCGTAAACTCGGGTGTGCCGAAAACACTCGTGAAGCATCTCGTGCGGTGGTATGCCTCAATCGCTTCTGACAATGAACTGAAAGCTACATTGCTCGACATCGTCGACACCCCTATCAGCCCAGAGCTTACTCCTGCCGATAAGAACGGACAGATTGCACAAAAGACAGAAGACCTCGTCGGTCCTTACGAACTGCACGACTTTTTCCTGTATTATTGCGTGAGATTCGGCTTTGCCCCCGATAAAATTTATTTCCTTGCAAAAGCGGCTTTCCGTAATAGATTCGACGACGAAACAATAAAGAAATGGCTCAAGACTTTCTTCCGCCGATTCTTTAATCAGCAATTTAAGCGCTCGTGTCTGCCTGATGGACCTAAAGTTGGTAGCGTAACCCTATCACCCCGCGGCGACTGGCGAATGCCAAGCGATGCTTCGGCTAATTTATGGCTCGATATTTGCAATAAACTATAACGATATCTTGCTTTTATACAATGAAGGCGGATAAAAACCAATAGTTGTTATCCGCCTTTATTAGTTATTTATTTGAATATTAATAATTTAATGATATTTTCATCGCTTTTCTTTTCAATATTTTTATACCCTGTAAATAGGATAAAAAATAAAGGGAATCACTATCTCACGATACCGATCCCCCGCCTTAATCTAATACTATGAAAAACACACGTACAAATGTAAGCATATTATTAGAATTACGCATAATATTATTCTATAAAAATTCATTGATTTAACATATTTTAGAGCATTTTCAGCCTCTTCAACAACATTTCTGTCATTTTTCTTTTTCATAAATATGAACAATTTTCAAATATTAAAAAATCTCCAACGCTCTGCAGATATTTCCGAACTGAATAGTATGCAAAAGTCGGTTATTGACAGCTGCAACAATTCTCTTAACGACCACATAATCCTGTCGCCAACTGGCTCCGGCAAAACCATCGCATTCCTATTTCCAGCTCTGCAACTAATCGACAGCAATGACTGCTCAGTTCAGGCAATTGTTATTGCCCCTTCTCGAGAACTCGTAATTCAGATTGACAACGTAGCCAGAATAATGGCAGCCGACATCAAGATAACTGCTTGTTACGGAGGGCATAACGTTTTCGACGAAAAGCTATCACTCTCCGTCACTCCTCAACTTATTATAGCCACTCCTGGACGAATTCTCGACCACCTCAACCGTTCGCATATCGATATCTCAACATGCAAATTGTTGATTCTTGACGAATTCGACAAATCGCTTGAACTCGGATTCCACGACGAAATGCGAAAAATAATTGCTCATACAAAGAAATCAACACGCAAAATTCTTACTTCGGCTACACGTCTTAAAGACATCCCAGATTTTACAAATCTTAACAATCCACTCACTCTTGACTTCCTTATTGCTAACAAAGAACTGAAACATAGGACATCAATCATACGAATTAATTCTCCAGAAAAAGACAAACTCAACACCCTACTGCTTTTGCTCAAGCATACAATAGGCAACAAGCGAACAATTGTTTTCGTAAACTATCGCGATGCCGCCATGCGTACATACAGATTTCTCATAGAACAAAACTTACCTGCCGGTATGTATAACGGAGAACTCGACCAAATCGAACGTGAAAAGGCGGTCGAAATGTTCAACAACGGCTCATTTACAACACTCGTTAGCACCGACCTCGGTGCGCGAGGTCTCGACATTGAAAATGTGGAGTTCATTATCCACTATCACATGCCAATAACCAAGGACACTTTCACGCACCGTAACGGCCGAACTGCGCGCATTAACAACACGGGCTCGGTTTATGTCATCGCAGCACCGGGAGAGAACATCCCAGAGTACATTCATTTTGACTCTACAGAGACCATAGATACCTCTTCCGAGAAGCCGCTTTCGCCATCGATGGCAACATTATATTTCAATGCCGGAAAGAAGGAGAAACTCTCGAAAGGCGACATTCTTGGTTTTCTCATTAACAAAGGTAGCATCGAAGCATCCGACATCGGCAAAATAAACGTTCACGACCACTACTCGCTGGCGGCTATATCGGCCGATAAATTCACCGATACGGTCAGCCGTATTTCCCGGGAGAAAATAAAGAATAAAAGAATCCTGATATCAAAAGCCACTCAACGGCTCCAAATGGGATAAAACAATGGCGCTGCCGGATATACTCGGCAGCGCCATTTTATTACTGTATACAAAATTACTTGATATTAGGATTAAGTTTGTTCCACTCCGATACCGGCGGCAATACACCCATACCAATAACCTCGTCGCGCAGTTCGCAAAGGTGAGCATAGCTCTTGTCGAGTGCAGCCTGTTCTTCAGCAGTTCCGTTCAAGGCCAGGCAATGGCAACCATCAGAGTTGATGTCAGTTTCCCATGCCATCATTATATGGTCATACTTTTCGTTGGAAACGTATGTACCAGCTGGCCAACGGAAATCCTTGCCGCCCATGGCTGCGCCTATCATCTCAATCGAGACATAAGCAGGACTTTGGAACGACGAACGGCCACGCAATGCAATAATGTTGGCACCACCCTTTGTCACTTTTTGCTGTATCTCTGCCCATGCTTCCTTGCTGAGCTTTTCTGTGCCAATAATGTTGAGCAATGGAGTGCCTGCAACCTTTGCTGTAGAAGCAAATACTGCCATCTGTTCGCCATGGCCGCCATATGTACGACAGTTGGTTACTTCGTCAAGCGGAAGGCTGAAATACTTGGCCAATTCGCTGCGCAGACGTGTTGAATCGAGTGCTGCAAGTGTGGTAACTTGCGATGGCTTAAGACCTGAATAGAGTAAGGTAATCAAACCGGTGATGTCAGCCGGATTGAAGATAACCACGATATGCTTAACATCCGGACAATATTGCTTAACATTTTTACCAAACTCTTCAGCAATGGCAGCATTTCCTTTAAGAAGGTCTTCTCGGGTCATGCCTGCCTTACGGGCAGCACCTCCGGAGTTTACAATATATTTTGCGTCTGTCAATGCTTCCTTGATATCCGAGGTAAATGTTACATTCACGCCTTCAAAACCACAGTGATATAGTTCCTCGGCTACGCCCTCCAAACCTGGTGCATACGGGTCGTAAAGACAAATGTTTGGGGTTAATCCCATCATGATTGCTGTTTGTGCCATGTTTGAGCCAATCATTCCGGCGGCTCCTACGATGGTAAGCTTTTCATTAGTTACAAACTTCATAATAGTAAGATTTATAAATGTTATTGAAAACAGTTTATCCTATGTTTTTGTTCATTTCGGATATTCAAGATTCTCTTGCTTAATCTCGTCAAGCACCTCTGTCAGATACTTGCGGGCCTCCCATTTGGCCATGGGCAAATTGTTCAACAGATAATTACCGCAATCGCTATCTGTGGCACCAGGTATGGCTCCTTCAAAGTCACTTATAAAGCGAAATGTCTCGCGCAACAACTCAACCACATCGGCCGACTGATAATCGCCTTTCACCAACAGATAGTTGCCTGTGCAGCAACCCATCGGGCCCCAATAAACTATCCTATCCTTCCAATCTTTGTGATTGCGCAGATAAGTGGCGGCAAGGTGCTCTATGGTATGCAATGCCGATATGCCCAATGCCGGTTCGCGATTGGGCTCCTTCATCCTCACATCGAAAGTGGTGATTACATCTCCGCTCGGTGTAATATCCTTACGCGAAACATACACACCTCGCAACAGACGTTTATGGTCGATAGTAAAACTTGGTATCTTTTCCATAATCCTCCTGTAATTATTTGATGCGAAGCAACAAATCCTTTACTATATTAAACACACATCGAGGGGCACTCTCCCAGAAATCATCATACTGGGCACTGTTGTTGTTCGACGCTCCAGGCGAATCGCTTATCACTCGCATCACAAGCACCGAAACGTTCTTGTAGAAACAAATCTGAGCTATCGATGCCGATTCCATATCAACCGCCAATGCCTCCGGAAAGTCCGACTTGATTTTTTCAACTTCCGAGATGCTTGATATAAATTTGTCACCCGAGCAAATCAACCCCTTGTGTATGCCGGCACCGTCGGGAACCATAGACACGTACGACGGATCCGACTCAAAGTATTTAGGGCACCCATGCGCCTGGCCATATTCTGTACCCGGACCGCACCATACATCGTGATAGGCTATATTCGACCCAACCACAACATCCATCACATTTACTTGCTTGTCGGCACCTCCAGCTACTCCTGTATTGATTACCAAATCGATATCAAATTGCTGAAGCAGCACCATTGTGGCTATGGCTGAGTTAACTTTTCCTATGCCACACTGCATCACTACTATTTCATTCCCTTGAAGTTCTCCGCTATACATTATATAGTCGGCTATCTCGTTTTCCTGTAGATTGTCAAGCAATGGCAGAATCATTTTAAGTTCCTTCTGCATTGCCACTATCACTGCTATTCTTTTCATCAAATACTGCTGTTAATTATCGATGTAAAGTTAATATTATTTTGTATTTTTGCATTGTTCGTAATAGTAATAATTTGGAAATTTCAATAGATAATAGAATAATTTCTGCCTGCCCCGACATGCAAATAGGTGTCATTAGGGCAAAGGTGGTGAATTCGCCCACTTCCGACAAGCTTTGGAAGCTTATCAGCGAGGAATGTGAGCGAATTGCCAACACTTATCCCATAGCCGAAATCAAGAACCGCCCGGCAATTGCCAAGACACGCGAACTTTACAAGGCCCTCGGCAAAGAGCCTAACAGATATCGCGTTTCCAGCGAAGCTCTATGCCGTCGCATTGTTCGGGGATTGGGAATTTACCGCATCGACACTCTCGTCGACCTCATAAACCTCGCATCCATTAAAAGCGGTTATGCAATAGGCGGTTTCGATGCCGACAAAATTGTTGGCAACAAGCTGCATCTTACCGCCGGAACGGCCGACGACCATTTTGAAGGTATCGGACGTGGACCGCTAAACATTGAAGGGCTTCCAGTGTATCGCGACGAAGTGGGAGGAATTGGTACTCCTACCAGCGACGAGGAACGTACGAAAATAACAATCGACACCTCGCACATCCACATCAACATCAATGCTTTCGCCACTGAAATGCCTCTGTCGGAGATGATTCCTTGGGTAGAAAGTCTGCTCGTTGAATTTGCTCAAGCTTCATCAATAACGTCATTCGTGATTTACCAAAATCTTAACGAAATGCATAATCGATAATAAAACCATGAAAATCGAGAAAATATTCACCGACGCCCCTAACCAAAAAGTTATCGACAATGCTATTGATTGCATCGATAAAGGGAACATAATAATTATCCCGACCGATTCGGTTTATGCATTTGCATGCGATGCTCTCAACAACTCGGCTATCGAGAAAATTTGCTCAATTAAAGCCATCAAAAGCGACCGTACAAATCTGTCAATTATTTGCTGCGACATCGCTCAGGCTTCAGAATATGCCCGTATTGATAATGCAACATTCAAGATGATGCGCAAGAACCTGCCTGGCCCAATTACATTCATTCTGCCGGCACTCAACAAGCTGCCAAAGGCATTCAAGGGCCGAAAGACTGTGGGCATACGCATTCCTGCTACTTGCATTATCACCGAAATGGTACGTAAACTCGGACACCCTATTATGGTGTCATCTATTCCCGTTGTCGACTTCGACAACGACACCGAGCCGGAACTCATTGCCGAAACCTACGACAATTCTGCCACACTTATCATCGATTTTGGCAGAGGTGGTTCAATCCCCTCTACTGTAGTTGATTGTACCGAGGGTGAGTGTACTGTTATTCGCCAAGGCAACGCAGTTCTGACAGAATAAGTCGCTGATGTGCCATTTCGGCACACTTTTTGCTGTTCATTATATATCAGTTTTACGATATAAATTTTTATTAATTCTTATAAACTATTTATTCTATGTCAAAAGTTACAGTTATCGGTGCCGGAAACGTTGGCGCCACTTGTGCAAATGTATTGGTTACTGAAGGCATTGCCGACGAAGTGGTTCTTCTCGACATCAAGGAAGGCGTTTCTGAAGGCAAAGCCATGGACATTATGCAGTCTGCTAATATCCTCGGTCTCAAAAGTGTTATCAAAGGCGTTACTAACGACTACGCTGCAAGCGAAGGCAGTGATGTTGTTGTTATAACTTCTGGAATTCCCCGTAAACCGGGCATGACTCGCGAAGAACTCATCGGTGTTAATGCCGGTATCGTTAAGAGTGTTACCGACAATGTCCTCAAGCACTCTCCTAACGCTATCATCATCTGCGTCAGCAACCCTATGGACACTATGACATACCTTATCCACAAGGAAAGCGGTCTTCCTAAGAACAGAATCATAGGTATGGGCGGAGCTCTCGATAGCGCTCGTTTCCGCTATTTCCTCAGCCAGGCTCTCGGCGCTAACTACAACGACGTTGACGGTTTCGTTATCGGTGGACACGGCGACACTACTATGATTCCTATGACTCGTTACGCTGTTTGCCGCGGTGTGCCGGTTACTGAACTCCTCGACAAGGAAACTCTCGACAAGGTTGCTGCCGACACTATGGTAGGTGGTGCAACTCTCACCAAGCTCCTCGGAACTTCTGCTTGGTATGCTCCAGGTGCTGCTGCAGCTTCACTCGTACGCGCTATCCTCTCCGATTCTAAGAGCATGATCACTTGTAGCGCTCTCGTTGAAGGCGAATATGGCCTCAACGACATGTGCATAGGCGTTCCTTGTGTTCTTGGAAAGAACGGTATCGAAAAAGTTGTTGAATACAAACTTAACGACGAAGAAAAGGCGCTCCTCGACAAAAGCGCTGCTGCTGTTGCTAAAACCAACACTGCTCTTCCTTGCTAATAACTGATTAAAGTATCGTTTGGTGTGCCAAATCCAATTCGCTTTTGGCACACCTTTTTTTTAACTTAACACTTCCAATTCATGTTTAAGGTAATTATTAAGGTTGCCATGCTTGCCGTTGTGGCTTTGTGCACTGCCACAGCTTGCAACAACAAGCCTGCCCACAGCACTTCGTCCGAAACTCCGGCACAAACCGAAACTCCGGCAAAGCCTTCTGTGGCAAAGGTGCTCGACTTCAGCGCCACTTGGTGCGGACCATGCCGTCAACTTGCCCCAACCATCGAAACCCTCGAGAAGGAATATGCCGGCAAGGTGGCATTCGAAAAAATCGATGTCGACCAGAATAGCGAGCTCGCCAGTAAATACGGCATCGAGGCCATCCCTACTCTCGTATATCTCGACGCTCTCGGACAGGAAATCGAACGCACAACCGGTATCGTCAGCGAAACCGACATCCGCAGGATTCTCGACCGCTGACCCACTCAACCAAAACGGGTGATTCAAAGCATCAACTTTGAACCACCCGTTTCCACTATAATCACTAATCTTATCTAATCAAAAAATGTGCACTCGGCTCTTCTGAATCGCCGGCATAGAAATCGATTGTCACGCCTAAACGACTCACATTCATACGATACGAACCGGCCGATGGCGATACGATATATTTCCTCAAGCCCTTACGGTACTCAGCAAAAAGCGCCGATTCATCCTTAATGGCACTGCCATTATCGTGCTTTGTATTCTTACGCAATTCTCCGTATGTCTTGGCATCTTGAGTAGTTATTGTATACTTTCCCTTTTCCGGGATACTCCACACCGAATTGGCATTGAATTGGGTTATACGACCACCGTCACCCCACCAATCAGATATACCAGTCCAATGAGTATGACCGCAAAGACAGATTATATTGCGCTGTGCAAACAGGCGACGGAAATGGCGACGCTTGGCAGTATCATTCTCACTTCCATAAAGGAACCATCTGCATGAACTGCTATCGAACGGCAGCACCGGACCATGAACAATAACAAATGTATATCGCGCCGACTTTGCCTCCTCCAGCAGACGCTCCAATTCATTGTCGTCAGGAGTATTAAAGTCAACTACAATATAGGCATCATTACCAATCCAGAAGCCAAAGGTGGTCTTTTCAATATTCTTGCCAAGTTCTTCCGACATTCGCTTGGGCATATAGCTCTTGTACACCGATTCGGCATCTGTTCCGCGAATATCATGATTCCCGACAACTGTCACCAGTGGTAAATCGCCCAGACGATGCTTGAAATCGTTCATCACATCTTCAAGCATCTGCTGATGCACCTCTCCTTTTCCGCAGTCGCCCTGAATCAGGTCGCCCATCTGGATGGCCATACGGGTGTCTTTAGTTATAAGACGCGAAGCACGGTCCATCAAACGTGGGCAGCGTTCACGCCACATCTCTCCGTTCCGCGCAAACTCAGCGCGTTGCACTCTATTGAGCCATTCAACTTTCTCGTTGTAGTTGCTGTGATACACCGACGCCGGTTCGGTGTCGAAATGAGTATCGCCCAATAACACTATTGAGTAACTCGATGAATCCTGAGCATTGACATGGGTTGAATAGAGTAAAATTGCTGCAACAATTAAAAGTAGCTTTTTCATTTTAGTAGGGTATTATATTGTTATTGATAACTTGATTATTCCGTTCAAATGGCATCACATACACTGCGCAGATTCTGTTCCAGCTGGCCAACAGAGCTAACTCCCACCAGAATCGATGTAACTCCCTCCTGCTCAAGAATCCACGACAAGGCATATTCCGAAATACTTTTTCCTTGAGAGGCTGCATCAATGGCATATTGCCGAAGGCACGCCTGAAGCTCAGGAGTAAGCATCTCCGGCCTTAGGAATTTACCTTTTGCCATCCTGCTGTCCGACGGGATTCCATGCTGATATCGCTCAGTAAGAAGGCCTTGCGCAAGAGGTGAAAACGAAATGAAGCCTATACCATGCTCGTGGCAGTATTTCAACACACCATCATCTTGCGGCTCGCGGTCAAGCAAATTCAATCGGCCCTGATAGATTAGCAACGGAACATCCCGCTCTCGCAGATATTTGTCGGCAAATTCAAGTGCATTAAGCGGCCAGCGGCTAATGCCCACATAAAGCGCCTTACCAGCGCGAACAATATCCACCAACGCCTGCAGAGTCTCTTCCAATGGCGTTTCCGGATCATAACGATGGCTATAGAAGAGGTCAACATAGTCAAGCCGCATACGTCTCAAACTTTGGTCTAGGCTCGCCATCAGATACTTGCGAGAGCCCCAGTTCCCATATGGTCCGTCCCACATATCGTAACCAGCCTTTGTAGCTATGAACAGCTCGTCGCGATACGGACGGAAATCTTGGTCCATTAATCGCCCAAACGTCTCCTCAGCACTACCATACGGAGGTCCATAGTTGTTGGCAAGGTCGAAATGCGTTATGCCATGGTCGAATGCATAGTGCGTGATATCGCGACTCCGTTCGAAAGGGTCATTGCTTCCGAAATTGTGCCAGAACCCCAAACTTAGCTTTGGCAAAAGCACACCACTTCGGCCACATCGGCTGAAGAAGATGTCCTGATGGGAGTAACGTGTTGTTGCTGGTTGGTATTGTTCGTTCTGTTCCATGGTCCAAGGTCGTAATTGGTTATATGCAAAGATAGTGCAAACCGAGCGCAGAAACAAACAGAAACAACGTTTATTTATGTTTTGCCAAGATGCACCGTTCTTATCCTGTTGCCCCTTGATTTGTGACAATCAGCTTATTCTTAATCCTTAAAGAAGGTTTTAGGGTCAGCTTCTCTGACTTCCACCCACAAATCCTCACAGTCAACAACGGGGCCTGAACAATGTGCCCTGAATCTGTAGTTTGCCCAATCCGATTCCAGCTTGATAATCTCTATTTCATCAGTATATGTGTTGTGAGGTGAAATAAAAATCTCGAAATCATTCATAGCTGGCTTTATATGGAAGGTAACGTAGTACACGTGTTCCCCCACAGGAGTATCTGAAAAAAGGTAACACGAATACACAACAATCAACTCGTTATTCATCATGTTCCAATTCACCTCCTCGAAA